>NZ_AXWV01000022.1 GCF_000482845.1 Anaerobiospirillum succiniciproducens DSM 6400 | reverse complement strand
GATCATAAAGATACTGGTACTAGAGATCATGTAGCCGAATCCAAACCAAGTGCTGTGATCTCAACGCAAAAACAGGATCATAAAGATACTGATACTAAAGATCACGCTGCCGCATCTAAACAAGGCTCTGTAGTCGCAACAAAAAACCAGAGTCATAAAGATACAAAGAAGAGTAAATCCCATGGTTCCGTATCAAAACAAGGAACTGTATTCTCAACAGGTAAGCATGAGCATAAGGATGGTCATAATCAACCTAAAGTATACATAGCAAAGCGACCAACTATATTTTCCCAAAGTCAAAAGGGTGGCCCAAGTCCATACAGTAGTTTTATGCCCGCGCCAGGTACTGCCTTTGAAAAAAATGAGTGGGATCGAAGTCTAAATAAGGCTCCATATGTTCTACGTAAGATACTGACCCCATTTATGTTACATAAATGGCCTGCCCCCGAAATTAACCACAAGGTTGGTAACAAGACTTTCGATGCAGCTTGGCCGGCTAGGAAAACTGCTATTGATTTGCGTGCTGATGAAAAATACCTATATCAAGGTTGGACTGTGTATTCTTCAAAAGACATTTTAAGAAATACATAGTCTTATATCATGATCTAATCATCAAACATGATTGGCTAGGCCTTATACGGTACCAGCATATATAAAACAATATATGTTTGGTACCATTAAAAGGTAAGCACAGGGTTTAAAGTACCTACTACGTATCTGCTTGGGATTGGGCCGTAATAGCGGCTATCAAAGCTGCCCGCATAGTTGTTTAGGAGTACAAGCTCATCTTTAGGCAGCACCATGTCCTGCAGTATCACAGGCATTGGGCGGCACTCTCCATCCATTGCATAAGGCTTGCTGTTCTCAAGCAAGCTACCATTGACGAAAATGCCTTCTGAGGTAAATCTAACCTCATCACCAGTAACAGCCTGAATATACTTTCCCACAGGCGCATAGCCACCCTTGCACTTGCCGCTGGCGATGTAATTGCGCTCATAGGCAAACTTAGCTACCTCATCTGGCAGGCACGCTAATACGAGCATGCCACGCTCTAGGCTATAGTCACTAGCTCTCTGAGCATAGCTGTCTGCCACCGCACTTTCACCCATGCTAAAGCTATCAGCTAAAGCAGCCGTGTCATTACTATCTGTAGCAGCCGTTTCACTACTATCTGTATCCGCCACTGCACTACCATCCAGCATAGCATCGCGGTTATCACTAAAGGCAAATGGGTTGAGGCCTGGCTTATGGATATAGGTAATTTTATACAGACCGTAAGGCAATGACTCGGACACATTAAAGTACAGCTGAAAATAACTGAGCGCAGCATTCATGGCTAGGCTTGCCACGAAGATAACTCCAGCCAAGACTATAAAGACCTTGCCTACAGTTGACCTTAAGCGCTTAGAATGTGCGCTTTTGAGCTTATGGCTGTGGCTTGAGCTTGTGCTTCTGCTTGAGCTTGAGCTTGTGCTTGTTGAATGACTATCTGTGACTGCTGAGGCTTTGGGGGCAAGGTTAGTTGCAAGCTTAAAATTAGAGACAGCCTTTGAACGTATAAATGGTCGATGTTGGTAAAACTTGGCGTTAAGGTGAGATTTGCTGCTTTTACGCGGTGTCAAAATCTTGAAGGGTGATTTAGAGGAGGTAAGCATTGATGCACTCTATGAGGAGGAAAGCGCACAGAACTTCGATTTGCCTTGCCAGGCTTGTATTTTAGGAGAATAACATCTCTTTAATATCAGGCAGCGTGATTAGCCTTGTGATTCGATGTTGCTTATCGGATCAAGCGCAATCTACCAAACAAGTCTACAAATTGAAGATATCTTCTATTTGGGATAGAGGTAGAGCTGTATTTGGAGTAAATGCTGTCGGAGTAATACATACCAACAGTCTAGTAAGGAAATGATCAAACCACTAATCAAAAAGATCAGTTATACCCATCAATAAAATGACAATGGAGTTTGAAGCACAAATCGAAGTTCTCAGCTTATATAGTTTAACATGCAAATCTTATGACAACATATGCAATACATCAATTCTTATTGACACATTTTTACAAGTAGCTAAGGTCAAAGTTATCAAATAGCTATATACAGCCTATATATCACCTCAATTCATGGCAATTGAAGAGAAGTTCATTCTTAAAAAGCGAATCATCTGCCACGACAAAGATAAAACATATCTAACACAGCAATCGTGTAAACACGCTTGCCCGTCTATTTATTAACACGGCAGAACTTGCCAAGCTAGCAGATATAACTTTTATTTAGCATTAGAGGCAATTAATACGGCTGTAACTTGCTACCTCATATCTTATTGGCATAAGAGAACTGCAGAGGATTGTGTACAGATGGATGAGATTGGGCACAATTAACAGTGAGTTAAGAGTGGGATGAGTAAAGTGCAGAGGTATCTGCTCTTGGAGGGGTATTAGTGCTTGTATAAAGTTAGTTATAGCTAACTATATAAGCAAAATAAAACAGACCGAAGTCTGTTTTATTTTTTAAGGACATCATCTAGACCACTAAAATACAGGGTTTGCACTGCCTAGCAGTGCTATTGCGCCATGGATGGCAATGACATAGCATTTACGCTCAATTCCATCCCTGGCACGAGTCGTCACCCTGCTTGTTGGGATAGAGAATGCGATCTAGTCGCGGCAAGCATTGAGCAATGCTAAGTAGCTCGCCCTGTATTAATCGTTTCTTAATGAGCAGCAGGGGTATAGTCTGCTGCTCCATAGGTTTTCGTTGATAAACCTTAAGGACAGTCTGTAACACAGACCGTTTTAACAAATCGGCTTAAACCGACCTGTTATTAGAACTGATAACGGATACCAGCGGAGAATACGTTCTCGTCGAACTTCACACCGCCCTTGATAGTGCCATCAGGCTGAGGCTCGCCGCCAGTGAGAACCTGGAAGTTCTTGCCATTTGCATCCTTGGAGTCATCAGTGCCAGCGTCGAAACGTGCCTCAGCCCATACGTTTACCTGTGGGTTGAGCTGCCAGTTTACATATACAGGAACGGTCTTAGCCTCAGCCTTATCAGCGTCATCCTTATATTCCTGGACTAAGTAGCCAGTACGTGCAGAAATGCCGTTAGCAAATGAGTAGCCAACTACAAACTCATAGCCAGTTACAGAGGTGTTGTAGCTCTTATCGTTTGCACCGATACCATTTACGTCAAACTCACGCTCGTGGTAAACAGCACCAACATAAGGACCTAAGTTTAAGGAACCCCATGATAAGCCGATTGCATACTGATTGTATGAATCATAGAAGTGATTGTTGCCAATCTTGTTAGCGGTTGAATCTGCAAACTCAACCTTCTCGTAACCAGCGCGAACAGCGATTGGACCAAATACAACATCTGGAGAGGTGTAGCCAGCAGCTAAAGATACGCTGTAGTCTAAGTCAGCAGACTCAGTAATCTCGCCCTGTGCATTCTTTAAGCCGTAGGCACCATCTACGTGCTCACCTTCGTTAGCGAAACCGTAGGAAACGATAGCATCAAAGCCATAGCCTGCCCAGCTGTACTGTAACATGGACTTACGCTTGTCATCGTTACCAGCTAAGCCATTGCAACCCCAGTCGTCGAAAATATCGGTCTGGCTGATAGCGTACTTGATAGCAGGCTCGAAACGACCAAACTTAACCTGACCAGCCTGAGCGAAGTCTAAGCCAACCCAGAGGTAACGAGCTGAGAATGAATCCTTTTCGTCGCCGTCAGCAGCGTCCCACTCCATCTTAGCAAAAGCAGCGATGTCGCCGTAAACCTGGGTACGCATGTCTACGCCAAGACGACCAGAAGTCTTGACAGTTGCGTTCTCATCAACACCCTTACCATCGCGGTTATCGAAAGAAACGCCAGCCTTGTCGGAGTACAGAACTGACTGAACACGGCCGTAAACAGCTAAAGAGGTGCCGTCCTTGTCATAAACGGTAGCGGCAGAAGCGGTTGAAATTGAAGTAGCAGCTAAAGCAGCAACAGCTAAAGCTAAAAATGACTTCTTCATAATTTTTATCTATCCCAATTATCTTATAAAAAGAAAGTGTGAACGTGTTCTGTTCACGTGAGACACTATACCACTATTGAAAGAAAAATTTGCCACTATGACCAATTGAGTGACATAGCGTTTAAATTCACGAGCATGGTTTCAAAACCAACTATTACATAAACCGCTTATATTTGGGATTTAAAGGTACTTAAGCGCCGCTTATATACACAAACATTATTGCCATAAATGGCCATTGATGCTTGTATGACAACCATCGGTTTAACGTAGATTTTAGCCAAATCTTACAAAGCAAATTACGTTTAGCATGGCTATAAACGGCTTATACATCAAGTTTGTATCTTGTATACAATCAAGTTTCGTGGGGTTCCATAAAAATTTGTGATGTAACGCAAATTTTTGACATCATTCATGACAGCAACGCCTTTTTAATGTCAATAAAAATGCTTTTGACTGTCTAAAGTTCCCTGGTTGCACATTTATGTTCCATGGCTGTCACAACTTGGGCACAAGAGTGCACGATTTTTGATGTCGAAACTCTTTATTTTTAACTCACATCTGCACACACATATTGCTACTTTGTAACTCTTTATTTTTAGCTCACAGTCACGCACATGTTAGTGCTTTGTAACTCTTTATTTTTCGCTTACATCGACACACATGTTGGTGCTTTGTAAGTCTTTTTATAGAGCTTGTTTATCTTTGGGCTGTAGTGTCGTGTACTTTTTGGGCGGCATTTAAAGTTTGTTGAGGGTTGATGGTGTCCTGTAGTTGATTCTCAAAGGTACCGCCGCCTACTGCAGTCATGAGTTTGATAGTGGCAATTAACAGATCTTTGTGAGCCATAAGGTTCTTGTTCTTGGCACTACGGAGACTGTCTGCAGCATCTAAGAGCTCACTTAAGGATGCTCCACCTAAACGATAGCGCTCTTCTATGCGCTGGTAATTACGTTCGGTGAGTTCTAATTCCTGTTTGTAGCTGTTAAAGAGCAAGTCTTGATTGCTCAGCTCATTAATTCTGTCTGAAACTTCTTTTACCGCTGTAATAAAGCCATTGGCAAAGTCTAGTCGAGCCTGATCCTTTTTCACCAATGTTCCCTCCCTTTGTATAGAGAGCTGATTGAAGTTCAAGAAAGGAAAGGTAATCACAGCACCAAGGGCACCGACGGGATCGGTAAAGAATCTAGTTAATGAAGTAGAGTCAGCACTGTTAAGTCGTGCAGAGATATTAAACTGCGGATAAAAGTTGCTAGTGGCTTCATCTGTATCAGCATAGGCTGCTCTCAACTTAGACTCATATGACCTCAAGTCTGGTCTCTGCTTTAATAAAGCTGATGGAATAACGGTAGCTACTTTTACCTTGGCAGCTGAGTACAAGGCATCAGCTTTTATGTCTTTTTCTGCGTCAATCTCTGTAAAACGCGAGGCTAAGGCATTAAGCGCATTACGTGCTGCGGTAAGTGAATATGCAGCGTTATAAACAGCTTGTTCGTTGATCTTGTGATTGACCATGGCTTGATCATACTCAAGACCATCAGCAGCGCCCTGCTTAAGCATCTCACTAATGAGCTCTAAGCGCTTTTGAGATGTGGCTAGCTGCTCTTTGGCCAACTTAAGATTCTCTATGGCATACACATAATTCCAGTAATACTCAGCCGTACGTTCAATAATGGTTAAACGCATGGCTTGGTAATCATACGCACTTGCCTTGAATCTCTCATAAGAGGAACGAGACTGAGCGCTCAATCTGCCAAAGAGATCTAACTCATATGAAAGTGAAAGACTGCTATTCGAGCCTTCCATAGTTTTCGAGCTCTGACTTAAATCCTTAGTTGCAGAAGCTCCTAGAGATGCTGATGCATCAGGATGATAATTGGTATTCGTAAGCTGCAGAGCAAGCTCGGCACTTCTAAGGTTGTTATATGCAGTAATGAGCTCGTAATTATTGGCAAGCACCGTCTCAATCATCATGGTGAGCTTGTCATCGCCAAAACCTTTATAAAAGTCATATTCAAGATTTGACTGCTCGGACTCGCCTGTCAGCGCCCGCTCTCCTTTAGCAATGGCTGATACCTCATTATTGATGCTGCCGTAGCTTGCAGGCGCTTTAAGTTGCTCTTGGTACTCAGTTTCCATAATTGAACATGAGCTAAGCAAAACACTACTTAAGAGTAATGCTGCTTTGCTAGCGGTTGCCTTGCCTTTATTTAGCATGTTCACTCCTTTGGAAAACCAATACATCCACTGTTCACCACAGCTTGCTTTGCCTTAAACAAAAGCGTTAGTTGCATTATTGCTGTTTTTCTATAGCTAGAACTTAGAATGGTCTTATAACAATGCAAAACGGTCTGAGCTGAGGTATTAGGATTATCCTGAACCAAGGCGTCAGACCGCTGTTATGGAGCAATCTTAAGTAAATTGTCGTGATTGCTTTTTTTCAAATACTTAAAGTGCTTGTTGGCTACTTAGCTTCGTCTGCCTCTGCAACCTGCTCTACTTCGTTGCTATTTTGTTGTTCTGACCAGAGTTTTTCGAGAGATTCTTGGTCATGGAAGATTGGAGCAATGGTGCTGAACTTATGGTCGTAGTTATCAATAGGACTCAGTCCTTGACGTTCACGCTGATAGCTTTCGATTACTGCTGGTAAATAGGCTTCCCATAATGGAGGTTCAATAGCAAAGACCTCTTTAATCTTTTCACAGCTAAGGCGGCTATCAAATGGACGCTTGGCTTTGGACTTAAACTCTTGACTACTGATTGGCACAACCGAGACCTCATGAGGGATAGCCTGCATCTTGATTGCATGATCGAAGATAACTCTAGCAAACTGATCCCAGGTAACTGCGTCAAAGCCACAGTAGTGATAAATGCCCCACTCATTAAAGTCTTTGTCATCAAGAAGTCTATCTGCAATCTTGGCAATACAGTCTGCTAAAGATTGGGCTGGCGTTGGATTACCTAATTGATCGCACACTACAGCAATCTCAGTTTGCTCTTGTGCCATGGTCAGCATGGCCTTTACAAAGTTGCTGCCAAATCTACCGAATATCCATGAGCTTCTTAAAATGATGTACTTGCACAAAGAGTTTTGTACATAGGTCTCACCCTCAATCTTGCTCTTGCCATAAATGCACTCAGAGTTTACTGCGTCATCTTCATTATGAGGGTAGTTCTTATCATCATCAAAGACGTAGTCAGTTGAAATATGGATAAGCGGGATGTCATTGGCGTGAGCTGCAATAGAAAGATTTCTTGCACCAATGGCATTAACGTTATAAGCCTGAGCAATTTCTTCTTCAGACTTCTCTACGTTAGTAAAGGATGCTGCATTGATAATCAGATCAGCTTGGCTCTCTTCAATAGCACTGAGCACAAAATCTTTATTGGTGATATCTAAAGTACTGTGATTAGCTGAGACAACCTTATGTCCTTTCTTGAGTAGCTCAAACTCAATCTCAGTTCCAACTTGTCCTTGAGAACCGGTTAAAAAGATTGTTGCCATGCTTATATATCCGTGAACAGCTACTACTTATGATCCCTCAAGCGCATGCATGAGGTTCCCACCTTTGCTTATGGGCATTGCATCAGGCGCTGCCTACTAACTTATTACAAGCTAGTCACATTAACAGCTTGTGCCTGAGTACATCACAAGAAAAGAAAGTGTTTTAAGCTAGCCCAGCTTCGCACGCTTTTGCATGGTAGTGGGCTAGTCTGTACTAAAAGTTTAGGCTTACCTTACCTTTAGTATTTATTACTCTGACTTTTGAGATTTGTCGTCTTGGCCTAAAGCCACTAACTCAACTAAAGCCTTGGTTACCTCAAAGCTTGCATGCAGTGAAGGCACTGGCAGGCACTCGTAAATACCGTGGCAGTTAAGAGGGCCGGCGAAGATATTTGGACATGGCAGACCACGGCAGCTTAAGTTAGCACCATCGGTACCGCCACGCACCTTCATCTCAGTAAGCTTGATATTGGCACGATCAAATGCAGCACGGCAGTAGTTTACGATGGCAGGTGACTCTTTAAGTACAGTCTCCATGTTCTCGTACTGCTTAACAAAGATTGCCTCACAGGAACCTTGGCCATACTTCTCGTTAATCTTATCTACAGCCTGCTCAACAAAGGCATGACGACGCTCTAAGCCTTCCTTTTCAAAGTCTCTTAAAATCATCATTAGTTCAGCTTGCTCTACATTACCCATGGCATCATGCACGTGGTAGAAGCCTTGCTCATCTTTAGTAGTCTCAGGAGACTCCTCGTGAGGCATAAGGTCGATAAAGTCAGTCATCATTTTGATGGCGTTCTTCATCTTGCCGTAAGCAACTGCAGTATGTACTACCTTGCCATGGAAAATGATCTTGGCACCTTCAGCATTGAAAGTAGCAATGTCTAACTCGCCACGCTCGCAACCGTCGATGGTTACAGCAAAGTCACAGTCAATAGTCTCAATATCCAGGTACTTAGTAGATCTGCCAATCTCCTCATCAACTGAGAAGATAATGGTGATTGGGCCGTGAACAATACGATCATCGGCAAGACGCTCAGCTAAGTGCATGAGCACAGCAATACCTGCCTTATCGTCACCGCCTAATAAAGTAGTGCCATCGGTTACAACAATGTCTTCGCCTAAGTGGTTGGCAAGCTCTGGTGAAATGTTGTGATCGATAATGGCACCGCTATCAAGCTCAATACCCTCGCCTTTATAAGCAGTAACTAAAGAAGGCTTTACACCATCTGATGAAGCATCAGGAGCGGTATCTAAGTGAGCAAGTAAACAGAGCTTCTCTTTATTCTCGTAGCCATTGGTAGCTGGAATACGGGTGATGATCACACCCTCTTTAGTCTGAATAGGCTTTAACTTAAGCTTAGAAAGACGGCTTAATAAGTGAGCGCCTAAACGCAGCTGACCAGCACTTGATGGCTTGTCTTGGCTAGTAAAGTCAGCACGGGTGTCGTAGTCTAACAGTCCTACAAACTGCTTGAGTAAATCATCTTCCTGAACCTTCAACTCCAGAGCTTTAACATCACCCTTTTGCATTTGCTTCCTTCCTGTTAGCCAAAATTAATGATAAACACCTAAGCGTATCAGCATCTTATTGCATCAAAGTTTACTAAAAGTAAGCCTTCTAGATTGCCCAAGCCTAGTTAACCTTTGAAAATCTTCATCTGCCAAGACTGCAACACGTCAGTCAGAGCTAGTACAAGATCGAGAGCATCCTATTATTCTAATCGATTGAGCCCAAAAGATCTTTCTTGTGATTTTTTATAGCCATTACAGACACGAAAAAGCCACACTTAATGAGAAACTGTAGCTTTTAGTAGTGACACTTTCTGTTACAGAGGGTATCTCAAAGTCTTAACTTAAGCTCTTAAGCTCCGAGGCCCGCGCTCATACCAAACTCAAACCAAGATCATACCCAGCTCATAGCAAGGTCATATCAATCTCAGGGCAAGAGCGTACTCAGTGCATACTACGCTCATGGAGAGCCTTCTCTATGAGCGGAGTAGCTAGTCAGAATGCAGAGCCTTCTCTATGAGCGGAGTAGCTAGTTTGATTAGATCATTCTTGCTTGATCTTGAGTTAGTGTTACTCGCGGGCTAAGGCATCAATTGGATTGAGTCTTGATGCCGAGCGTGCTGGCATAAAGCCAAAGACAATACCAATTACTGATGAGGTCATTACTGCAGCTATAACTGATGTTAGTGAGTATGACAGTACTATGTTTGGCGCAAAGTGCATGATGAGGTGGCCTGCAATATATGACAGGACTACGCCTAAGAGACCACCAATGAGACATACCATCACCGCCTCAATTAAAAATTGCGAGAGGATGTCTCCACGTCCTGCGCCCACAGCCATACGAATACCAATTTCTTTGGTACGCTCAGTTACTGATACGAGCATGATGTTCATAACACCAATACCGCCCACCACCAAAGAAATAACAGCAATAGCCGAGATCATTAAGGTGAAGGTACGGGTAGCATTTTCAATTGACTTCATAATGGTATCTGATGATTGCATAAAGAAGTCTTCTCTACCATGACGTGTCACCAAGATAGACTTGATGGCATTCTCTGCCACTGGTGCTGCAAAGCCATCGTTAATTCTAAGCACGATAGACGACAAATAGTTTTGGTTTACTAAGCGCGTCATTACCGATGTATATGGTACGAACACTGTTGGATTAGTGCCACGAATTACCCAAGAGTCACTCTTTGCTAGTACTCCAATAACTCTAATTACCACCTTGCCAATAATGATGGTCTTCCCAAGTGGGTCTTCAGTAGCAAAGAAAAGCTTGGCAGTGTTATCGTCAATCACACCAACCTGAGCGTTACTCTTAAGCTCTATCTCGTTAAACAAGCGTCCTTTTTTGAGCTCTAAACCATAGACCCTAAACATCTCACTTGAGACACCTTGAATCGTGGCATTGGCCTCTTTTTGTCCACGTCTAAGCAAGGCATTGGTTTGCACCGTGGCCGATACCGAATCGACAAATGGCTGTCCTTGCAGTGCATTTAAGTCACGCGGTGTCAGCGTCTGTATGCGTCCTCTTCTAACATCACCCATTCTTTGTCCTGGATAGACAGTAATGGTGTTAGTGCCCATAGCTGCAATGTTGGAAATAATCTGCTCTGATGCACCACGTGCTAGCGCCACCACTGTTACCACGGCCATAATGCCAATGATAATACCAAGCATGGTCAGCAAGGTACGCATACGATTAGACAGCATGGCTCTATAGGCCATCACAAAGGCCTCTTTGAATCTGTCTGTATAAGCATGCAACTTAAAGAGCCATGGATTACCTTTATAGCCATAAGCAAATAGAGTATCTGCAGTCTCTTGACTACTCGTGCTTGTTGTAGCTGCAGTGGTGTTGGTAGCTACTCTGGTGTATTGCTCATTGCTCTCGTCATGACTTGACGCATGCATGCTACGATCATGACTGGACGCATGCTTGCTAGGATCATGACTTGACGCATGCATGCTAGGAGCAATACTTGCCTCATGCATGACAGGAGCATGGGTTTGCGGTTCATGGATGCTTGTTGGATTGCCGCCTTGTGCATTGGCGCTTGACTCATCATGACTTGAGACTTGCTTGCATGCTTGTGTGTCTTCATTGGAGCCATCCATATGCAGCTCAAACTTGGCAGGATGTTCATTGATGACATCGGATGTGATATTGCCATCTTCAATGGAGATAACTCGCTTGGCACAAGCGGCGATGCGTGGATCGTGAGTAACTATGATGACGGTATGGCCTTGTGAGTTGAGCTCTTGCAAGGTGTTCATCACATCACGGCCTGACTTTGAATCAAGCGCACCTGTAGGCTCATCGGCCAAAATAATACGGCCACCATTCATCAGTGCTCTTGCAATCGAGACACGCTGTTGCTGACCGCCTGAAAGCTGCGCAGGACGATACTCAGAGCGATGTGAAAGACCTAAATCCTCAAGGAGCTTAAGCGCCCGCTCATCACGCTTTTTCTTAGGAACACCTGCATAAACCGATGGAACTTGTACATTCTCTCGTGCACATAAATGACCAAGTAAGTGGTAGCGCTGGAAGATAAACCCAAAGAAGTCACGGCGTAAGGAAGTGAGCTCATCATGCAACATATTGTGGGTATCTTTACCCATAACAAAGTAATTGCCTGAGCTTGGGGTATCCAAACAGCCAATAATATTCATGAGGGTAGATTTGCCTGAGCCTGATGGGCCAATAATGGCCAGCATTTCCCCCTTACGTACACTAAGATTAATGCCGTGCAGTACCTCTACTTCTGAATCTCCGGACATATATGCACGGCGTACATTTTTAAGCTCAAGCAGCACTTCAGAGCATACTAAGCGCTGATCTAATGACTCTGCGCTTTTATCAGATGAAGCTATCTTAGTTGAGAAGCCCATGATCTATCTCCATGCTCTAAAGATTGTTTAGTTTGCAAAAACACTACACTGCTTAACCAAAGCATAAAACTTGATTTTGCTTATATATCCAAAACTCATTTAGCTGAGTGTGCCTTAGTACATGCGTGGGCCACGTGTACGTGCCTTACTTGCCTTGCCGGCTGCAGAGGCCACATCCTCGCCAATAATGATCGGAGTGGAGGTATCAAAATCTTTAGATAAAATCTGCACGTACTGATCGTCACGTATACCTAATTTGACGCTTTGGGCTACAACCTCAACGCCGTCTTTAAGCTGATAAATGGTAGCGCTTCCATCAGCACTTTCATTTTGCACGGCTGCAAGCGGTACCACTACTGCTTGCTTGGCCTCAGCTACAGTAATCTCAACCTCAGCTGTCATATCAATACGCAATAAGCCCTCTTTGTTATCAACATCAAGCTGAGCGTTGTAGTAAACGGCAGTATCGGTTGATGATGCAACATTATTGTTGGTAGTTGCAGCAGATGCAGGTGCTGGATCTACAGATAAAAGCTGGGCATCAAAGTAACGACCTGGCAGACCTAGAATGGTAAAACGTGCCTGCATTGGAGGCTTTACCTTAACCACATCAGCCTCAGAGAGCTCTGCTTCTACCGTCATGGTCTCAAGATCGGCCATCTTTAAAATTGTTGGGGTTGACTGATTGGCGTTAACGGTTTGGCCCTCTTCAACAGGAATGGCATAGACGGTACCATCCATTGGAGCCACGATCTTGGTATAACCAAGATTAGTAGTTGCATCAGCAACAGAGACTACAGCTTGCTCATACTGAGCATTGAGCGAGTCGAGATCGGCAAGCGCCATTTCATAATCAGCAGCTGCCTTTTGAGCAGCTTGCTTGGAAGTAGCCTCAGTCTTTAACAGATTCTGTTGGCGAGTGTTTTCGGCCTTGTACAGGGTAATTTGGGCTTTCTTAGAACGAATCTGGGCCTTAATCTGCTTTTCTTGTGCTTGAGCACGGCGCAGATCGTTTTGCTGAATCTCAGGATCGATTTCCGCAAGTAAGTCACCTGCTTTGACCTTATCACCAGTGGCTACATAAATTTTCTTAATCTGACCTGAGACCTGGGCACCCACTTCAACTTGAGTCTTGCCACTAATCTTGCCGCTAGCAAATACCTGCTGACGAATATCTCTGACCTGAGCTGACGAGGTCATGTAGTTTAGCGGTTCTGTGCGCATGAAACGATACAGTGCATAAGCACTAAGCGCAAGGGCTACCGCACCAATGATGGCATACTTAATTGCCTTATCTCGTCTCATGTTTGTTTTCCTAATAATAAGCACGTATCACCAAAAGCACTGCTAAAACAAAAAATACTTTCACCATCATCAAAAGCATAGTGCCCACATCACTCAAAATATGGTGAGCACATAAAAATGCCTCTTAAGCCAAAGAGTGCTCCTGAAAATGCCCCATGAGTACAAGCCATGTCTTGCACATGCAAGCATAAGCTAAATACTCTGCTCATGCCTAAGCATACGATAAAGACTCTGCTCATGCCTAAACACAAAGCAAGCAAATGTCCATGCTTGACACTCAAATATGCGTTTAGCAGATGGTGAGCGCTAGTGTACATCTATTAAGATAGGCGAAAATGAGGAAGCTTAGATTTGTACAGCTCCATGCCTAATCCGCTATAAGAGGAAGCTTAGATTTGTACAGCTACATGCCTAATCCGCTATAATTAGCCGTTGGTTTTTAGTGCTGAGGAGAAGGTAATGATCTCTTTTGTTTTACATGCTGGACGTGAAAAGTCACTCTTGCGTCATCATCCATGGATCTTTTCAAAGGCAGTGGATAAGGTTTTAACTGACGCCAGGGCTGATGCTCCTGTCAAAGACAAAAAAGAGATTAAGTCAGGCACTCTCTGTCAGGTGCTCTCAAGTGAGCTTAAGTTCCTGTGCTATGCCCACTTCTCTCCATACTCACAAATCATGCTGCGTGCTATCTCCTTTAGACAAGAAGATCGCATTGATTACGACTTTATTAAAGGTCGTATTGCCAGCGCCATGGCACGTCGCGGAGCCTTAAAGATTCGTGGCGATCATGGCATTCGTCTTGTGTCAGCTGAAGGCGATTACATGCCAGGCTTGATTGTTGATCGCTTTAACAATGTCATCAGCGTTGCCATTTCTTCATCAGGCATGGAATCTTGCTATAACCACATCTTCCGTGCACTCCATGAGCTCAACCCTGATTGCTATCTTTATGAGCGCTCTGATGCCAAATCTCGCAGCAAAGAAAACCTCCCACTTAGAGCTGGCCTTGTTGACCCTGAGGATCTAAGCCCGGCCTATAACCTCAAAGACAAAGCTGGCAATGGCCTTAAAGACTCTAAGCAAATTACCTCAGTTAAACGTATCGTAACTGATGCAGATAGCGCATCACAAAGCGCAGCTGATAGCGCAGCTAGCTCATCTGATGGAGCTGCTAACTCATCTGTTGACGCAGCTAACGCAGCTGTTGGCGCTGCTAGCACCTCAGAAAACCTTGGCGAGCGCATTTCCTTAGATGAGGCTATTCCAGATACTCTCTTTGTGCTTGAGCGTGGCTTAGTTGAGATCCCAATTGACGTGAAGCATGGCCACAAGACTGGCGGTTATCTAGACCAAAGACAATCACGCTACCATACTTACGAGCTATGCAAGACCTTTAAGGCTCTCTCAGAAGATGGCAAAACTGGCCCTACCGTGCTCAATTGCTTCTCCTACACGGGTGGCTTTAGTCTACATGCGCTTAAAGGCGGTGCTAAGGCTGTCTTTAATGTGGATGTATCAGACAATGCCCTCAATGCAGCTCGTCAAGGCGTAGTGCATAACCACCTTGATCCAGGCCGCTGCAAATTTATCAACAAGGATGTCTTTGAGTACTTACGCCAAGAGGTTAAGAAAGGCACTAAGTTTGATATCGTGATCCTTGACCCACCAAAGTTTGCTGAGAACAAATCAAACTTAGTCTCAGCCTGCCGTGGCTATCAGGACATTAACCGTCTGGGTATGCAATTAGTCAGAAGTGGTGGTCGACTCTTAACTTTCTCTTGCTCAGGCCTCATGACCGAAGATCTCTTCCAAAAGATCATCGCCGATGCCGCTTTAGAAGCAAATGTTGAGGCACAGTTAGTCACCACATTACGCCAAGACATTGACCACGTTGTCTCTTTACCATGCCCAGAGACTTTCTACCTCAAGGGCTTTGAGATCCTGATTAACTAGCCTCCACCAGGTACCATCCAATGCACCAAAGCCTAACGAATGGCGTTAGGCTTTGGCTGCATACCAAGTCACACCGACTAGCTAAATCAATTGCAATAGCCACACGCGCATCATAAGACGAAGCTATCTAGGCATAGCTTATCAGCCGCCCCCAAAGCTTGCTGCAAGCATGCGCCAGCATAAGCTACCTTGCAGCCAGTATGCGACCTCATAAGCCACCTTGCTGCAAGCATGCGCCATCGTAAGCCACCTTGCTGCAAGCATGCGCCAACGTAAGCTACCATGCTGCTAGTATGTGCCATCATAAGCTACCTTGCTGCAAGCATCTACCCTCCAAGCTGCCTTGCAACTATTAGCCTTGGGCTTAGTATTGGTCGCTTGCTTGCTTGCTTTTAGTCATTGATACTCTGATGGTGATGCATATGATTATGTCCTTGGAAAGTGCTTATGAAGGTAGCTATCTTAGTGGGAAAAGGCGAATGCAATAATCGCGGTGTAACGCGGTGTTTGGCACATCGATATTTTTGACAGTGAATCACAGCATGGGACTAATACCTTTTAGCATCAAATTGCTGAGCAAAGGCAACAAATCCAAGCTCGACTTTTATAGCGAGTCTTTGAGCCATGCGCTAAAAGTAAGTCCCCTTGCTACTCGAGTTGATGCTAATGCGAGCCATGCACTAGAGAAGCATAGTAGTTGTGATGACGCTGCTTGCAGTGAATGTAATGAGCATAATGGTCGTGATGTGGAGAGCCAATATAGACCAGACTTTGCTGAGCAATTGGCCATCATCACTCATTATTTGCATCATGAAGGCACTGACTTTGTAAAGCCGTATGAGGCTGCAGCTTTAGCTTTAATTGATGGCTGTAAAGACTATGTTGAAGCGCATCGCGATAAGCGCTTTAAAAAGTCTTCCTTTAACAAGGACGCTCTTGATGAGCATGAGATGTTTAAAGACATCTATGCTGTACCTTTTGCCCAGACTAAAAATCCCAGCTTTACCTTTGTCGACCTGTTTGCAGGCATTGGCGGCTTTAGACTAGCCTTGCAAAATCTTGGTGGTAGATGTGTCTTTTCCTCTGAGTGGGACTATCACGCACGAGCAACCTATTTGATGAATTATGGCGAAATGCCTTTTGGGGATATCACTCAAGATACGGTTAAAGCTTTCATTCCTGACAACTTTGATATCCTTTGCGCCGGCTTTCCTTGCCAATCGTTTTCGCTTGCCGGTAAAAGACGTGGCTTTGAGGAGACGCGTGGCACGCTCTTTTTTGATGTTGCAAAGATCATCGAACTAAAACAGCCTAAAGCTTTTTTCCTTGAGAATGTAAAAGGCCTTACTAATCATGATAAAGGCAAGACGCTTAAGACAATCTTAAAAGTGCTAAGAGAAGATCTTGGCTACTATGTGCCTGATGTGCAGCTAGTTAATGCCCGTGACTTTGGTCTTGCTCAGCACCGTGAGCGTATTTACATCGTAGGATTTAGATCTGATCTAGGCATTTCGTCTTTTGATTATCCAAGCCCAACTGACTGTAGCAAGACAATTGCGGATATCAAAGAGCAAGAAGCGGTTGATAGTAAGTACTACCTTTCTCAAAAGTACCTCAATACCTTAATTGCTCATAAAGAACGCCACTTAAATAAAGGCAATGGCTTTGGTTATGAGGTCTTAGATGATGATGCTGTAGCTAATGCTATTGTGGTGGGTGGTATGGGACGCGAGCGTAATCTGCTTGTTGATAAGCGCCTTGCTACTATGAATACGCTTAGCCGCTACAAGTACGAAATCAATAGCGAGTATATTCGCAGCATGACCCCACGTGAATGGGCTCGACTGCAAGGCTATCCTGAGAACTTCATTATTGGCGTATGCAACCATGCGGCCTATCGCCTCTTTGGCAATAGCGTTGCGGTGCCTGCCATCGAAGCCACCGCCAAACAAATCCTCTCTAAACTAAACTTGTAAACAAACATAGCTGCTTGATATACAGCTTGCTTAGCTGCAGCTATAAATAACTTAAAGATACTGTGGACAACAATCTGCAAAGATAAGATGCATTCCCACTAAGACATGCATCTTAGAAGGAATGATATGCACTATGTGCATAGCAAGATTGTTTAACCTTTAGACAGCAACAACATGCAGTGAAACTAAAAAAGCACGCATGTGAGTGTTAACTCACATACATGCTTTGGGTTTACATACATTTTGAACGCGTGGTTTGTTTGAAATGAAAGTATCAAGGCCTTATGGCCTGAAACGATAAATCTCTATTCACAATGTTCAAGGCCAGCACGGCCTTAAGATTTGGGGTTGCAGCCCATGTTGGTGGGCAATTGTTAATTATGAACATGCATGTGACAGATGTGGCTCACATGCATGCGACGTGGATTAGAAACCCTGGCTAAAGTTGCTAGCGCTTGGGACAATTCTTTTCTTGAAGATATAGAGAAGACGCATACAGAGCATAATGGCAGCGGCTGATAAGGAGATAATAAAGCCAAGCCAGAAGCCCTCAGCACCATCTAAACCAATATCAACGTGACCATAGCCAAAGGCATAGCCAATTGGCATGCCGATTAACCAGTAAGCAACAATGGTTACGATGAAGATAGAACGAGAATCCTTAAAACCTCTTAAAACGCCAGTTGCCATAACCTGGAGCGTCTCTGGGAAGAAGAATACGCAGCAGTAAAGCATTAAAACTGGAGCTAAGAGTAAAACTTCTGAGTCATCTGAGTACCATGAAGCTACTAAGTCACCTGAGGTAAACAGGAAAGTAGCGCCAACACAGTAGAAGCTTAGGGCAATTAACACTGAACTTAAAGCACGTCTTCTAGCATGCTTCCAGCTGCTTGCACCCATTGCCTCACCAACTTCAATAGAAGCAGTAGAGCTAAGAGCAATTGGAACAATTGCCAGCATACCCGAGACGTTCATAGCAATGGTATGAGAAGCAACAATCACTGGACCGAATGGGGAAAGTAAGATTGCCACTAAGGAGAAACATAAAGTTTCAATCATACCTGCCACGCCTAAAGGTAAGGAGAGCTTTAAGAAAGCTTTGTACATACCCTTTTCAACTTTGAGCCACTTTTTAAAGATACGTACGTGAGCAAAATGCTTAGACTTACGTACATAGATCAGCATGCACAATGAAGTGATGTAAATGGTAAGAGCAGTAGCTACACCACAACCAACACCACCAAGCTCAGGCATGCCTAAGTGACCAAAGATGAAGATATAGTTAAGCGGTACATTTAAAGTAAGCGCCATACAGCCAAAGAAGAGAGTTGGCAGAGTCTTACCAAGACCTTCCCAGTAGGCACGTAACACGTTAAATAGAGCAAAGCCAGGCATAGCAAGACCAGTTGCAATTAAGTAGCCTTGACCAATGGCCACCATGCGCTGATCGGTTTCAGGAAACATCAGATATACCTGAGGTACTAACATGATGATGAAACCAACAATAGCCGCACAGCATAAGGTACAAACTGCAGCTACCTGCATACGCAAGGCAACTTTATCAAGCTCACCAGAGCCAACTAAGTTTGAAATTAAAGGGTGAATCGCTAGCGCCATACCCACTACAAACAGTTCAGATGGCCAGAATACCGAGCTACCAATAGCCACGCCAGATAACTCTAAGGTACCTGCTGCACCTGCCATCAAGGTATCAGCCACACCCATGGAAGTAGCAGCAAGCTGACCCATGAACAGTGGCAAGAATAAAGATAAGGTGTGAGCTATTTGCTGCAAGAATGTACGCTGCGGCAAAGCATTAGCCACAAACTGTACATCGCCCTTTTCTTTACCTTTAAGGCCGATAGCTTTAGCTGCTCTTTGAGCCACCGCCTCAATCTTCTTTGGCTTATCTGTAGCTTTTATACCCTCAGTACTTGCCTCAAGAATATTGGTATTACCTAGCGCATCTGCAGTTAGCGCATTAACACAAGCAACAGCCTCAGCAGTAATGGCAGTGTCACTCTTAGTCTTTACCATGTGTGAGTGCATGCTCTTAGCATCATTACTCTTGATTATATTGCTAGCCAAGTTTGCTTTTGCTGCAACAACAGCTGCCTCATGATCAATCGCAGCATCAGCTAATGCAGCCATGCATGGATCGCCATTGAGCTCTACTAAATCTGCAAAGGTACCTTCATTGCTCTTAGCTAAAGATGCCTTAACTGCCTCGCGTGTACGATCTTGAGCCTTGTTAGAGGCACTGGTGGCCTTAACTGAGTTAGCTGCAATTAAACCGCCCGCACCCGCCGAGTTATGCACAGGTGAGATAGTGCGCATTGCACGCGTAGCATCGTCATAGCTAAAGATGCGGCAGGATGCGCCCTCTTCTTTGGAAACACTAATAGTTGCGTCTGCTGAACAATAAAAATCTTTGTCAGCCTTACTTAATACAATCTTGCTCATACTTAACCTCCTTGTTTGATGCAAGTTGGTTAGCAAGCAAGCCTCTTTAGAATCAACAGTATTACTGTTGCTCTTTGAGCATGAACAGTCATTAACTGTTGCTCTACGCTAGATCTAAAGTCATCGCAATAGCACCCACTAATGTGAGGCATTCTTTATTCAATCTCATGACAGACACAACAGGATGTAATCCTTGAGTGTTATACCTGTTTAAGTAAACAGTTGTTCAACAGCAACAGTTCAACAACCAACCATATTTACCTATCCCATCAAAACCAAGCCATTTGGCAAAATGCTAAATCAACAGTTAACGCCAAATGCTAAGAACAAAATCTAAAGCCAAAAGCACAAGCTGTGTGCATGCGGGTACACATCCTCAGGGCAATAAATACCATGGGCAGCCGTAGCAGCAAGAAAACAGCAAGACATGAACAGGCATGATGAGTTTCATAACAGGATACTAATGCCATTGCCTACACAAACTTAGAGCTCACTATTGCTTGCTGTTAAGCCTAAACGAATGCTATGCGCCATCAGTACCTAAACTCACCTGCACACATAGCACATCTACGCACATGGGCAGAAATGCGGGGCAAATAATCACGACCATCGTGTCTATAGACAGCTACTGTCACAATGCCTTGCGCTCAGCTTTGCCTGCGCACAGCTTTCTATAGGCGCACGAGTAGCGTCATGAGTACTTAAGATAGCTCATCGCTTGTTAATGTTTGATTTTTATGAGGTAGGAGCGCTTTGCTCGTACTTAAACAGGCATAGCCGTGTACGAGATCGTGGGATCTAGTAGTTGAGCTTGCCAGCTAAGGTTGAGTTCAGACTTTTTTTTAAAAGCTGTACAAAGTGCCTTTTATACGGGTGCGGCATGAAGCCTAAGCCGACCTGACAATCACTATGATTGTCTGACACAGTGCACAGAGGCGCAGACACGGCCCGCAGCGGCGTAAGAAAGTATCGGTGAAGAGCGTTGTGCCGATATGCCGCTATGACGTAGGTCTATAGATACCGGATTTTCAAAAGAAAGTGAGTGTCAGGAAAGAGTACACTGAGAAATCCGGGGAGCTGCGTTGACAAAGTTTTGCTTAAAGACGCGGAACTTCTTACACGTCCTAAAAGTAAAACTAACACCATTTACTGAAAGCACAGCTTAAATAAGCAGTTTTTCAGCCTTGTTAATTATCATATCAGAACTATATAATAATCACAATACAACTATATTAGTCTGTATTAATACTATTACTTAGATCACACTCTTATATAAGCCATTTATCTACACAAACTATTATTAAATAAATTCCGCTATCTTACAGGCCCCAAAAGCTCAATATAAAGAGCTAATAACAAAGACCGCCAACACCGACCACTCATTTGCTCATCTTACTCATTAAAATTTGATAAACATTATCAATAACATATCTAACAAAAGAAATGGCTAAGTACTACAGAGAAAGTAATGCGAAGCATCCTGTCTATTGCTGATACATACTTTAAGCAACACACCCATCCATGCTCCGTAAGGAGACAATTTTGCTCATTGCTTAGTGCATATTGGTATGAAAGCTAGTCAATCGGTACAATAGCGAAAGTTGATATAGCTTTAGTTGCGCTTGCGCCTAATCAGCCCCATGCTTAAGTATGTAATTAGCACAGCGGTTACTATGTGACTGACCCACAATTGAGTATGTTCTCAATGCTAATACTTACGTACTTGAGGCTAATACAGACGTGCACATAGCTGATACATACGTGCTTGAGACTATGATTAGCGCCGTGATTAGCTTAGGCAGCTATGCTGCTAGGTGAACTTTAGACTTTAAGGATAGGCAAATGCTAGATTTCTATACTATTCCAGTTACACCTTTTAGACAGGACTGCCGTTTGCTCGTGCATCAAGAGACTAGAGATGCCATCGTGGTAGATCCAGGTGGTGATGTGCCTTATATCGTCGGTGCTATTGAAAGCGCTGGTGCCAAGCTTATTGGTATCTTACTTACCCACGGACATATTGATCACGTTGGTGGCGTAGCAGCACTGCTGCAAGAGTTTCCTGGCGTTAAGGTCTATGGCCCACATCGCAATGAGCAAGAGTTAATTGCAAACCTTAAGCATCAGTCAGGTTACTTTGGTGTTCACTATTCAGGTGAGTTTACCCCTGATGAGTATCTTGAGGATGGCCAGGTCTTAAACCTCTTCCCTGATGCCTCATTTAAAGTACTGCATACCCCTGGTCACACCCCTGGTGGCGTATGCTTCTACTGCCAAGAAGAGTGCTTTGTACTCGTGGGCGATACCCTCTTCCCAGGCTCCATTGGCAGAACCGACTTTGAAGGTGGTAACTACGCTGATCTGATCGAGTCCATTAAGACCAAGCTCTACACTCTGCCTGACAATACCGAAGTTTGCTGCGGTCACATGGGCGAGACCACCATTGGTGAAGAAAAGGCTAACAACCCTTACACTCACTAAGCCATCTAAAGTGCCAGCGCACCGATCTGGCAATTTCAAAAGCGCCCGCTCACCACGCCGGCAAATTCAACAACGCCCGCTCACCGAGCAGGCTCCTTCAAAATACGTCATACCCGACGCCTCATCAGGGCGCATCAAAGGCTTACCTCAAGTCTTTTAGTGCGCCTCTATCGCTGCAGCACCAAGCAGCGGCACTCTCACTTCAGTATTTATGGTATAGCACCATGCTGCATTCTCACCGCAGCGTCGATGTGCAGTGCCAAGCTGCAGCATCCATTGCGTAGTGCATTGCTGCACCCTCGCAGCAGCGCCAAGCTGTACTTTAGCTGCAGCTTTGATCCCGTCGCTTAACCATCTACGCTCTAAGTCTTAGCTATTCATCACTTGATAGGATATGCTTAATAACTATATGGAGTGAGTCTATGAACTCAAGCAAAGACTTTGAGATCAACGCTGACGGTGAACTGATTGCCTATCATGGCCAGGGCGGATGTGTTGCTATACCTGAGGGCGTGATTTTTGTAGCACGAGATGGTGTTTTTGATCCTAAGCTGAAGATTACTAAGCTTAAGCTGCCTAGCACCTTGCTTGGTCATAAGTACGTAGATGGTTGTGAAGATGCATATGTAGCTCATCAGCCTAGAGATGACGATGACGATTATCTCTATATAGAAAAGTACGATACCGATGTATATGTCACTGTACCTGATTGGCAAATACTGTTTTCGCCTCTATGTCTTGAGCTTCCGTATCTTGAGAGCTATGAAGTTGATGATGACAATGCCGTCTATCAAAGTGTAGACGGGCTTTTGTACTTTTCATGTACATGGGTCTTTGACAAAGACGAAGTACCAAACTTTATTCTCGACATACCTAAAGCCAAAGAGCTCCCTGCTCGTTTAGATTGTTCATATAAGGAGTACTTACAGCGTGATCGAGAACTAAGAGAATTGCCTGGACCGCCTATTATAGTCGAGCTTAATGAAGAGTTTTTAACTCGTGAGCTTATCTATAGAGCGCATAACCTAGGTGCAAAACAATCTGACTATAAAAATCTTCTCATTATTCATGCGCCACATGCCAAGAGCTGCGAGGTAGAGAGTGCATACGCCTATCGCATGGACTTTATCAAATTTGTGATTGTCGCTCCCGATATGGAGTTAGTTTCGCATGATTGTCTCATTCAATGTTATGCAGCGCTTGGTTATATATACAAGCCTGAATGGTATAACCATGACCAAGCAGAGCGAGCAAAGTTAATATTAAAGGTTGTTGAGTCTCATGCTTACACAAACTCCGAGTACTCTGGTTTATCTTGTGCCATAAGCTACTACCATAAGCTTTGGGATGACAAAACTGTCTTAATAGATGAACCTAAGAGCGATGTACAGGCCTGCATACAACTTATAGATGCTGTTCTGTACGGAACATTAGATGACGTCAAAAGAGCTCTATCGTATGATTTTGACTTCTATGGCTCTAAATTTCATGAGGATGAATATGAAGACCCATGTCATGGTGGCGTTGATGCAATAAGCGTTGCCTGTCGCTATGGTGGAGTAGAAAAGCTCACATATCTTTTAGAGCATGAAAAGTTCACAACTAAAAGTCATGGCCATGATGAGTGTATCGCTCAGAAGTTCTACAGCTGTAGAACATACTGGCCTATTTTTCATAACTGCTTCCAGATTACCTCAAGCTATTACTACGTTATTGAAAATGGTGAACTACGTAACCTACAGCCTTTGCCTAAAAGAGAGTTATGTAAATGCCTTGAGGCATTGGTAAACCATAATACGTTTTACAAAGAAACACCTGGCAGACTTTGGTTCTATGCTTTTATGTTTGGGCTAGATGATCTAGCAGATAGCCTCATTGATGCTGTGGACTTGGATTATTTCTTCTATCGGGCTAAGGATATAGGCTTAAGATATGATATTGGCTCTATGTTTAAGTCCGACATATATAAAGGCGCTGAGCGCACTATTAAGTTAAGCAAACTTATGCAGTCTCGAGGTCATGAGCTAACTCTAAATAAGTATATTGGCTTTAGCGATGTATATTGCAAACCAGATCTTGCCAAAAAGATCTTTGATAATGTCACCGTTGCTCACTGGGTAAAACATGATTTTGTTGAATATCATATTAATTGTCTTTGCCGAAAGGAAATGAGCCTTAATCTCGAAATTGAAGACTTAACTAAGGTTGAAGAGGCCTTGCTTGCGCTCCTTAACTCAAAACGCAATGGCACTGCTGATATGGTGAGATGGTGTATTGAATACGCTCAGGAACATGAAAAAACTGAGCTAGTTGCTAACTTGCTTAACATTCTTAACCACAAGCTCGGCAACAACAGCCTCAACTTTAAATCTCAAGATCCTTTGGAACTTTGATGCCATAGTGCAGCTTCAAAGCAAGACTCCATGGCTTGGCAACATCGTATGAACCATGCTACTAAGCTTAGATCGTTAGAACCTATGATCCATAACAGAAAATGATAAAATTCGCCAGTACGATTGCGAAATATCGATAAATTTCGCAGTTACGATGGAGATTTTTACAAATGCCCTATATCCAACGCGAACTGCAACCTCAAATCATCAGTGAAACTCCACCCAAAGCTGTCGTTATCTTAGGCGCTCGTCAGATTGGGAAAACGACACTTGTGTCTGAACTTTCACTGCATGAAAAGTCCGTCCGTTGGTTCAACGGCGATCTCAACACCGACCATAGACTGCTCCAATTCAGCTCAACAACTGATGTCGAACTTACCCTTCGCCAAGCCGATACGATCGTCATCGACGAAGCGCAACGTTTTCCTAACATTGGATTGATCCTCAAGCAACTGATTGACGAAAACATTCGCTTGAACCTCGGGAAAAAAATCTTTGCCACAGGCTCATCCTCACTAGAACTTGCCAAGGGCGTCAAAGAAAGCGCTGTCGGCCGCCTTGTCCACAGACAGATGTGGCCGCTTTCCATCTCGGAAATTGCTGCCGCCAAAGGCTGGGGGGAGATTTGTCAGAACATCGAACGCCTGATGATTTATGGCACCTATCCGGCCGTCTTCACAGATCCCGATCATGCCGAAGCTACACTCCGCAATTACTGCGACGGCGTTTTATACAAGGATCTTTTTGCACTTGCGGGCATCCGAAAGAACGAGAAATTCATGCATCTCGTTCAGCTGCTCGCCTTTAACGTAGGTTCAGAAGTTAATTACGACAACCTTGCACGCGACACCGGTCTTAGTAAAACCACTGTCGCCTACTATCTCCAACTTTTCGAACAGTGCTTCATCATCAAGATCTGTCCTTCATTTTCCCGAAATCTCAGTAACGAACTCAAGAAAGGAAAGAAGGTCTACTTCTGCGACAACGGCGTCAGGAATGCAATCATCGGTGACTTCAGCCCAATGGCAGCCAGACGCGGTCAGGATGCCAGCGCCCTGTGGGAGAACTTTTTCTTCATGGAACGCGTTAAGTTCCACAGCATTCGTAACGACCTCACTGACATGTACTTCTGGCGTACGACGAGCAACAATCCACATAAGCTCGATTTTCTTGAAGTCAAGAACGAAAAAATCCGAGCTTTTGAATGCAAACTCTCCCCGTCAGCTAAAGTCCGACACAGGAAATTCACAACTGCCTATCCGGACGCACCTATTCAGACAGTCACGCCGGACGATCTGATGAAGCTTTGGTTTTCCGATCTTCAGATCGCAGACAACGCGTAAGCATTCGACAACGCCACAAACTGCTGGCTCGCCCGACACCATGTCTGAGCTATAAAAATCGCCAGTACGATTGCGAAATATCGATAAATTTCGCAGTTACGATGGCGATTTTTATCGTTTTCTCGGTTGACGCCTCTCTTTTTGCGAAACCATTGTTTCAGTGAATTGTCCGACCAGCGCCTGAGCAAGCGCCCCAAAAAGTCGAATGCCCCGGATTCCTTGCGAAACCAGGGGCTGTGTTGCTGTAATGGGCACAGTGGCGCTGCAGCATTGTTTGAGGGGATATATGGACTATGGCCTTAATTAGGCTTTTACCATGCCGTTTTCGACTAAGGTATCGTAAAAGGCGCTTAAACCTTCCATGAGGTCATTGTATGTGGCCTCAAAGTCACCGGTGTACCAAGGATCTGCAATATCACAACCCATGCGGCTAGAAAAGTCGAGGCACTTGTGGATCTTCTCTTCACCATAGCCTTGGAACATAAGATCCATATTACGCAGATTGTTATTGTCCATTACAATGACAAAATCATAGTAATCAAGATCTTTTTTTACCACCTGACGAGCAGTCTTGCCGCTAGCATCAATACCTAACTTCTGTAAGAGCTTGAATGCAGGTGGATATACGCCATTGCCAATCTCCTCACGAGAGGTGGCAGCAGAGGCGATCTCAAAGTCCTTAGCGCGACCCTTGTCAGCAACCATCTTTTTAAATAAGAACTCTGCCATTGGTGAACGACAAATGTTTCCGTGACAAACAAACAGAACCTTAATCATGGTGCGCCCTTAACAAGAATCAGCATTGACGATAGAACAGCCTAAAAGATCAAATGACTTAGCATCATCTGCCGTCTTTTAGCCATTAAGTGGCCTATTGTAGCATGAGCCGCTCAAATTAGCCCTTTTACTCATTATGTGTATCAGTAGCTACTTATTATAAAGTCCACTCAAAGCAATTATACTTATTATGTTTTATAAAACTGTCTAAAAAAGGTTACCAAGAAACGTAGTCTAATGAACTTACGATGTATGATAGTTCATGTACAATCTAAAAAAGTGAGAATAAAAAATGACCAGCTCGAGTGTTAATGTAACCTTTCGAATGGACCCTAAAGTTAAAGCGCAAGCTGATGAGCTATATGCCTCTTTAGGTATGGATATGTCGACTGCAGTCAACATGTTTGTGCGCCAGTGCCTACGTGAACGTCAACTCCCTTTTCAACCTAGCCTAAACGTTCCTAATCAGGAAACTATTCGAGCAATTGAGGAGTCCGATGAGATGATTCGCACAGGAAATTTCAAGAGCTATTCTTTAGACGAGGCTTTGCAGGATCTTGATAAATAAAGCTTCGTATTACAGGGGCTTCTCAATGTAACAAATACAACAAAGCCCCAAACTGCTTGCAGTTTAGGGCCGTATGCTAAAAGACCTCACGGCTCTTAGCTGATTGCTTAGTCTTTATTTGCCATCAAGCAAAAGATCTGGTGGCTCTAGCTTCGGTTGTTTTAGTCACCAAGCTTTTTTGGGTATTAGTCACCAAGCTTGAGCTCGTCGAGCATGTAAGACTTTAAGGTAGCAAAGTCAGCATCCATGAGCTTCTTTTGCTTCTCAAGGTTCATGCGATCAGCAAGTGGCTTAGGCAGTGGCAGATCGATACCTAAGGTAGCATCAACCTCTTCTTTGAACTTAGCAGGATGTGCAGTACCTAAGAATATGCCAATCTCACCATCCTTTAAGTTGTCAGATAAGACCTTGTGAGCTACAGATGCATGAGGCTCTAAGATGTAACCAGTCTTCTCGTAAAGAGCCTTCATATTTTGCTTAGTGTTCTCATCAGATACAGAGCCAAAGTCAAAGTCAGATAATGACCAGCCCATAATCTTGCATAAGGCCTCAACACGTGGCCAATTGTTTGGACGGCTGATATCCATTGCATTAGAGATAGTAGCAATGGTCTTATGTGGTTCCCAATTACCAGTGCTTAAGTAGCGAGGTACGGTATCGTTAGCATTGCAAGCAATTACAAAGCGGCACTTGAGACCTAAAGCCTTAGCAATTAAACCAGCGGTGATGTTACCGAAGTTACCGCAAGGAACAGAGAATACAACCTTCTCACGGTCAGCCTTGCTCAGCTGTGATACAGCCTCAAAGTAGTAGCAAACCTGGGCAAGCAAACGGCTTACATTAATGGAGTTAGCGCTGTTAAGGCCTACAGACTGCTTAAACTCAAGATCATCAAAAGCAGTCTTAACCATGTCCTGGCAGTTATCAAAAGGAGCGTTTACCTCCACAGCCTTAATGTTATCGCCTAAAGTAGCTATGAGGCTTTCTTGCAGAGGAGAGACCATGCCCTTTGGATAGAGCACTACCACGTTGATCTTATCTTGATGGTAGAAAGCATCAGCAACTGCAGCACCGGTATCGCCGGAGGTAGCAGTTAAGATGGTGCACTTATCTGAACCAATGATAGAGGAGAGGACACGGGCCATAAAACGAGCACCAAAGTCCTTGAATGCTAAGGTTGGGCCGTGGAATAACTCTAAGCAGTAAGTGTTGTCATCAGCCTTAACTAATGGGGCCTTGAAATTAAAAGCATCAGCAATGATGTTCTCTAAAGTAGGAATCTCATCACTACCAATTAAGTGACGTAATACCTTTTGAGAACGGGTTACTAAATCTAAGGAAAGTAACTCATCAATCTCGCTGTCAGAAAAAGACTCAATCTTCTCAACAAAGAATAAGCCTTGCTCTTTACCGATACCCTGCTTTACTGCCTGAGCAAATGAAACACGCTCAGAGCTGTCTTTTAAATTAACTAATTCCACGAATCTTTCCTTGCGCTCACGCGCTCATTAATAATCCTTGAGCTCAGGCGCTCATATTCTAATGACAATGACGATAAGGCACTTTGATTATGACTCAACATGGTCATAAAGTAGCAATGCTCTAGCTACTTTAGCACTAGTGGCACAGCGGCCATACATGATAGAGATATGTAGTTTTTTACTAAAGTTATCTTTGTTAGGCCCTTACTTTAGTCATTGTCGTGAAAAATTTGTTTGTCTTGCTTAACGCTCAATGGTCTCTACATAGGCACCCACAGGATCAACCTTGCAAATATGACAGAAGCCGTCTTCATTAGCGATGAATTGGCGCTGCAGGTACTCTTGCATTTGTTTGGCCTTTTGTTCATCAGTAAATACTGAGAAGATGGTTGAACCTGAGCCTGAGATACCAGTGGCTAATGAGCCTAATGCGCTACCAAAGACACGAGCCTCAGCAAAGCCTGGAATGAGAGAAGCACGATATGGCTCAGCAATAACGTCCTTGAGGCAGGCTACAGCTAAAGCCTCATTTCTCATGTGTGCTGCGTGCATGAAAGCACCGATGCGACGACCAAAGGTAATTACATCCTGACGCAGATATTGGGCAGGAAGGATGGAGCGAGCCTCAGCTGTTGAGACCTTAAGGCCTGGATAGCACAGTACCCAATACCAGTTCTCGAAGTATGGAACGCTCTCAGAAACGTCATCCCCCTCACCGGTAATAAACTGCATTCCACCACAATAGCATGGAGCTACATTGTCATAGTGAATAGAGCCTGAGATCTTACCCTCTAAGATACCCATGAGCTCTAAGCTGCCTCTGGTACCAAAGAAATTGTCATGTGCAGCGTCTAAGGCCATTACTGCAGCAACAACTGATGCAGCTGAGGAACCAAGACCTGAGCACACTGGTAAGTTCTTTTCTAAGGTTAACTCTAAACGCTTAATCTTCAGACCCTTTGCATTGAGGCGGTCAGCGTAGAGCTGATAAGCGTCATATACGATATTCTGTCTTGGATCTTCAGGCAGCTTGGATACAAAACGACCTTCGGTCTTGAGCAATAAGCCATCACCAGCATTGCCGCGCTCATTATCATCAAGCTCACGTGCGGTAACAAAGTCACCTAAACTCTCGCCTGAGATTGGGCGTACTGCAATACCTAGCAGATCAAAACCTACAGACAGATTTGCTGATGATGCTGGTGCATATGCACGATAAATCTTTGCCATGACGTATTCCTAAGCTTCAAGCCTCTCAAATGGAGTTTTAAGGCGAGTTAACCTCGCCCTACCTTAGATCCTAAACTTACTTCTAGAGCTACTTACAAGCACTGCTAGATAAAGATAGCAGCGCTTTAGCATTTGTAATCTCAGTAGCCGTAGAGTTTGATGTGATGATGCCTTTAATTAGGCCTCACGAGTCCAGTTTTGCAGACGCAGAATGTCTGAAAGCACACCGGCTGCAGTAACCTCAGTACCAGCACCATAACCACGAATTACCAGTGGGATTGGCTGATAGTAAGCTGAGGTGAAGGACAGAGCGTTTTCGCCACCGACTACCTTGAATAATGGGTCTTCAGGGCCAACTGCCTTAATACCGCAGCTGCACTTGCCACCATCTTTAATGGTTGCCACAAAGCGCAGTACCTTACCCTCATCGTGAGCAGCCTTAGCACGCTTAGCAAACTCTTCGTCAGCACCCTTGAGGTTTTCTAATACCTCTTGAGCATTGTTGCCTGCAAGGTACTTCTTATCCACTGGATACTCAACCTCGATATCATCAAGCTCAAGCTTGTAGCCGCACTCACGAGCTAAGATTAACAGCTTTCTAGCTACATCAGTACCCTCAAGATCATCACGAGGATTTGGCTCGCTAAAGCCACGCTCATAAGCATCACGGGTAGCCTCGGATAAGCTCTTGCCCTCATCTACTAAACCGAAGATGTAAGAAAGAGTGCCAGACATAATGCCGTTGAATTCAATTAAGCGGTCACCAGCGGCAAGCAGGTTTTGCAGGGTGTTAATAACTGGCAGACCAGCACCCACTGTTGCCTCGTAGTAGAACTTTCTGCGGCAAGCAGCAGCAATTTGACGAATGCCCTTGTAGAACTCGTAGGTTGAGGTGTTGGCTTTCTTGTTTGGAGTTACAACGTGGTAACCAGCCTTCATCAGCTCAATGTATGAATGAGCTATTTCATCTGATGAGGTACAGTCAACAAATACTGGATTTACGAGGTGAGAATCATCTACTAAACGCTTCGCCTCTTCAATAGAGAACGCTGGGTTTTGGCAATTCTCAAGTAACTCAGGAATCTGCTCAAGCTTTAAGCCCATTGGGTCTTTTACAAAGGTATGGCTATTAGCTACGCAAACTACGCGAATCTCAATACCTGCACGCTTTTTAAGCTCATCACGCTGCTTTTGGATTTGGTGTAACAGAGCACCACCAACGCCGCCAACACCAACCATAATGAGGTCGATGATCTGACGACCACTAAAGAATGCGGTGTGGCAGCTAAAGACAGCCTCTGATACCTTAGAGCTATCGATAACAGCAGAAATAGAACGCTCAGAACTTCCTTGAGCAATGGCATTAACGTTGATATTGGCCTGAGCTAAAGCACGGAAGAACTTGGAGGATACACCCTTAGAAGTTCTCATACCCTCGCCCACAACAGAGATAATGGCTCGCTTGTCCTGAATCTCAATTGGGTCTAAGAGGTGAGCATTTAGCTCGAGAGCAAACTCTTCTTCAATAGCTGTACGTGCTGCAAAAGCGTCTTCAGAGTGCACACAGAAAGTAATGGAGTACTCAGAGGATGATTGGGTGATGAGCACTATAGAAACATTGGCACGGGAGATACAGGTAAACAAACGACCTGCCATACCTACCATACCCTTCATACCTGGGCCGGATACGTTGACCATGGAGATATTCTTTAGGTCAGAAATACCCTTAGTTGGCATGGAGTGATCGGTCTCTTCAGAGATTAAAGTACCCTCACCTTGAGGATTTAAGGTGCTCTTAATGAGACATGGAATACGGTACTGAGCAATCGGACTAATAGTACGTGGATGCAGAACCTTAGCACCGAAGTAAGATAGCTCCATTGCCTCTTTGTAGGACATACGACGTAATAGTACGGCATCTGGTACAGCGCGAGGATCACAGCTGTAAACGCCATCTACGTCAGTCCAGATTTCACAGCACTGAGCGCCAGAAACTGCTGCTAAGCAAGCAGCGGAGTAGTCAGATCCGTTACGGCCTAATAAGACTAACTCACCGCGACGATTAGCACCGCAGAAGCCAGACATGAGCACGATTGCATCAGGATTTATAGCAATACGCTTGTAGCGCTCGATAGATGCTTCGATATCTACAGATGACTCTAAGTACTTGCCATCGCAAACTAAGATATCGACTGGATCGATAATTTGAACCTGCTTTTGACGTGCACGTAAGAGCTCTGCCATCATGCGGATGGATAAGGCCTCACCACGGCAGTGAATGAAAGCTGCAACGCTATCAGGGCAAGAGCCAAGCAGCGCAATACCACTTACGCGACGCTTTAACTCAGAGACGGTCTCATCATAAAAAGAGAGCACGGCCTCGCCGTCAAAAGTCTTGTACTGAGCTGTAAGGTCTGTAATTAAAGGGCGAATAATTTGGTCTAAGGCGTCGAATTCGTTTTTACAATCACTACCGGCCAACGCACTCTTAACCATGGAGACTAAGATGTTAGTCACGCCAGCAGGGGCGGATAACACCAGCGCAGTCTGAATTTGCATGGATGTGTTCATCGCAATATCTGAAACAGAGACAAAGCGTTGCGCATTAGCGACAGAGGTTCCACCAAATTTTAAGACTCGCATTTGAGTTCTCCTATACCAAATCAGAGCTAACAGACCTACTTATAGCTAAAAAGTAGTAATCTACGCCCTGCCTTATTCCTTAGACACCTGCAACTGCAGGTAAATCGCCAAACCTTAATTACCTTGTTTAGCCTCTTAATGCACTGTTTACATACCAATCATTTAGTGCACCAAGAGCCTTCTTAGCTAAATAAAAGTAAGACTTTATTAAAAACAAAAGCCGCACCCTCTTTAAAATCACTCAAGAGCAATGACGGCTTGCTTATATGATGACCTACTTTTAATTTTTAAGCTTTGCTATGCGCCCCAATTCGGGGCTACACAAGGTATAGGTATTGTCAGTGTTTTGCACAAAATTTGTCAAGCTAAAGCCCCTTGCACAGCCTAGCGCCCGTAAGTTGGGCACTCATGCATCAAGATCAGGCGTTTCATAAAATCCCATCAAACCGCACCAAAACCAATAAAGCACGTCATTAGCACCAACAACTTGCACCAAACAAGTGCAATTTACGCATCACCAGCATTTACATCAAAAGCACGCATCAGGCATTCGCAAGAATAGCCAAATCAAACTCAAAGCCAAAGCCAAAGCCAAAGTCAAAGCCGCATACCCCCACGAATACGAAAAACATCATCTCCCAACAATATTGGCAAGATGCGTCCGCGATGGCAAAGCGATGCCCATCAAAAGCGACTAAACACCCACCAAATCCAAAGCCCAAAGAGCACAAATACCTCATCGGCTAGGCAAATGGCGATTGTATGCGGTTTGGTATATTACTTGCGTTATAATCGGCTAAGTTACACTTAACTAACAGCAATCTTTTGCCAACACATCTCAAGAATAATTAACTATGAGCTGCACAACGTAGCATCACTTGAGATAGGCACTAAAACTAGCTGTTAAAGGAGGTTTTCATGCATATCGGCAATCCCGGTAATTCTGCACAGTTGCTTCAGTCTCTACAGAGTCAAAGCGCTCAGACTATTACTCATGAGAACTCCAATGCCTTTAATAAGGCTCTGCAAATGCAGCAAGCGGTAACCAAACCAACTCCAGCACCCAATGGCTCCACTCAGCTTCCTGGTGCTGATGGACAAGTACCTGGCAATGGCAATGGTACGCAGGGCGATAGTCTCTCCAAGCCATCCTCTGGTAGCAGCACTACACCTGGCCAAACAACTGGCCAGAACACTTTGCAAGGTGCGGCCTCTGCAAAGGGACCTGGCTCTGCTCCGTCCATGTTTAACGCCCAAGGTAACTTAGCCCCTGGCACTAATCTTCAGGACTTTAAGCTTCTCAATCAGCAAAACGTACTGATGCAGCAAGTAATGAACATGTCTAAAACGATTAGCACCACCCAAGCAGCTGCACTGCAACCATCTGTCATGATTTCAATTGGCATGCTCTCTCGCTTGTATCAACTTCTAGAAATGAACAAGCGCAAACAAGCATCCCTAGCTGCTAATGCCGGCCCATCTAACGCCGCAGCCCATGTAGCCGATGAGGCTGCCATGATGCAGCAAAATCAGGTTTTAAGCCTTGTATTTATTGAGCGTCTGTTCAAAATGTTCGATCCAGAAAAACATCTGGCTCTCTCCCGCTTCTTTAAGAAAGGCCCATTAGGCGAGAACGAACACGACGAAAACACCGACGACGAGTACGGCAATACCTACTCTGACACCGACGCAGAGACCGACTACATCAAGCGCCCACGTCGCGATCGCCCAGGCATGGCTTTCCACCACTCCATGCTGACATAAACCCCATAAAAACTGCGCAAGCGCCACACTACAAGCCAAGCATTTGCTTGGCTTTTGTATTTTTATCCTCCAAGAACAATCTGAGCATCAAAACACCTTTCAGACCAAAACATAATTTTGGTCTTTGCCTGTCACTTCTCATGTGTCAATTAATCACAACCCACCCTCATAAACCGCTATTATATGGGTTTTAATCAATAGGCACATTTCGTGCTCAACTAGGCTCAAGCAGCCCATGAGATTGTGTCATTAGAGCTCATGGCTATTTATAAGAGAAAGCGCTATGGCCCTATACGTCAACACGAATGTGAGTTCGATAAATGCGCAGCGTAAGCTCGCGAACTCGACTCTAGCACTTAATACTTCATATCAACGTCTGTCTTCGGGACTTCGCATCAATAGCTCCAAAGATGACGCTGCTGGCCTTCAGATCTCTGATCGCTTAACTGCCCAGATAAATGGCTTAAATCAGGGAAATCGCAACGCTAACGACGGTATCGCATTAGCCCAGACCATTGAAGGCGCTTTAGACGAAACCACTGCAATGCTGCAGCGTATTCGTACTTTAGCTGTTCAGGCTGCTAACGGTACTAATACCGCCAAAGACCGTCAGTCTTTGCAAGAAGAAGTTAAGGCTCTATCTCATGAGATTAACCGTATTGCAAAGAAGACTACTTTTGCAGGTGCTCAAGTATTAGACGGCGGTGGCAACAATACTCTGATGCGTCCAGGCGCAAAAGTTGGTCAGGTCCAAAAGTGGGAATATTTCTTCCAAGTGGGCGCGAACGCCAAGGATGAGCTGACCTTAGAGTGCGGCGCTTTCGACATGACTGGCATCATGTGCATGGCCAACGAAGGCAAAAACGCTGCTAACAAGATGCAGTTTGCTCAAGTAGAGGCAAATGCAGGTCTGGATACCAAGTTTGGCCTGGTTAGAACTAAAGCAGCAACTCCTAGTCTTGCATATTGGGCGGTATCCACTCCACAGGCTGCACAAAAGACACTACAGTACATTGATGAGTTCATTCAGGCCGTCGATTCTAAACGTGCGGCCCTAGGAGCAATACAGAACAGAATGGAAAGCACTATCCGCAATCAGGCTTCCATTTCTGAGAACGAATCCGATGCACGCAGCCGTATTCGCGACACCGACTTTGCATCTGAGACTGCCGCTTTAACCTCTAATCAGATTATTCAGCAGGCATCTCAGACTATTCTGACTCAAGCTAATCAGCGCCCAACTATTGCGCTGCAGCTCCTCAGTCAGTAGTAAACAAATACCTAATGCCACACATACTTCCTAAATATAAGTATGCCCCATTAAGCACCTTGGTTTATTTATTGCAATTTCATTTGCAACATTATGTTTAGCCATGAGGAGCAAATAGCCCATGGCAAATCTATGGGAGATTTACCATGGCTCTGTATGTTAATACCAACGTTAGCTCCATTAATGCTCAACGTAAGCTCGCTAATTCAACCTTAGCCCTGAACACCTCTTATCAGAGATTGTCATCAGGTCTTCGTATCAACAGCTCCAAAGATGACGCTGCAGGCCTTCAGATCTCTGATCGCTTAACAGCACAGATAAATGGCTTAAATCAGGGAAATCGTAACTCCAACGACGGTATTGCGTTAGCTCAGACCATCGAAGGCGCCTTAGACGAAACCACCAACATGCTGCAGCGTATCCGTACCCTCGCCGTGCAAGCTGCTAACGGTACTAATACTGCAAAAGATCGTCAGGCTTTACAAGAGGAAGTAAAGTCACTCTCTCACGAGATCACACGTATCGCTCAAAAAACCACCTTTGCTGGAGCAACTGTTCTTGATGGTGGTACTGCTCCGAATAACTTAATGCGTAAAAATGCAGCTAATAACTACGAGTATTTCTTCCAAGTTGGCGCAAATGCTAAGGATGAAATCACTTTAGAATGCGGTGCATTTACCATGAAAGGCATCATGGATATGACAAACAAAGCATTAGGTGGTGGTGGTAATCAATTAAAAATTTCTGACAATGAAACAGACGCTGGAAAGAATGACCATTTTGGCTTAGCAAAGCCTGCTGGTGGTACTGAATCAAGCGCATATTGGGTTGTATCAACACCATCTGCCGCACAGAGAACCTTAGCAACCATAGATCAGTTTATCGAAACCGTTGATTCTAAGCGTGCGGCCCTAGGCGCAATACAGAACAGAATGGAAAGTACCATCCGTAATCAGAGCTCAATTTCTGAGAACGAATCTGATGCACGCAGCCGTATTCGTGATACCGACTTTGCCTCTGAGACTGCCGCTTTAACCTCTAATCAGATTATTCAGCAGGCATCTCAGACCATCCTGACCCAAGCTAATCAGCGTCCTACCATCGCGCTGCAGCTCCTTGGTCAGTAGTACCTATCCATTATCAAATCTATAAGGCAGCCATTGGCTGCCTTTTCTTTTGCTAATAGCCAAACTCAAACAACAATCGTTGCCTACGGACTCTAGCAAAATTGAAAAATACTTTGTTTGTTGGATCGAGATTTGCTAAGTGCTTAGATAAGAAATATTTTGCCATGAGTGACGAATAGCCCATGGCTGACGTATGAGAGATTCACTATGGCACTATATGTAAACACTAACGTTAGCTCCATCAATGCTCAACGTAAGCTTGCTAATTCAACCTTAGCCCTGAACACCTCTTATCAGAGATTGTCATCAGGTCTTCGCATCAACAGCTCTAAGGATGACGCAGCAGGTCTGCAGATCTCTGACCGCTTAACAGCCCAAATAAATGGCTTAAATCAGGGAAATCGTAACTCCAACGACGGTATTGCCTTAGCTCAGACAATCGAAGGTGCCTTAGACGAAACCACCAACATGCTACAGCGTATTCGTACCTTAGCTGTCCAGTCTGCTAACGGTACCAACACTGCAAAAGATCGTAAGGCACTGCAAGAGGAAGTGAGTGCACTTTCTCACGAGATCACTCGTATTGCCCAAAAGAGCACCTTTGCAGGCGCACAGATTCTTGATGGCGGCAAAAACGTTACTAATGGCCTCATGAGAAAGATTGGCCAGACAGATAACTATGAGTATTTCTTCCAAGTTGGTGCCAATGCCAAGGACGAAATCACTTTACAATGCGGTGCATTTACCATGAAAGGTATTGCCACTGCAGCTGGCATCCACACACTTAATGCTATGAGTGATAACCAGCCAATCAATGACAAGCTGACCCGAGCTGGATTAGTTACTAGCAACGGTCAGTTGGTGTGGGCTGTTGACACTCCAGAGATCGCTCAAAAGACTTTAAATTACGTAGATAAGTTCATTGAGCTTGTTGATTCTAAGCGTGCGGCCCTAGGCGCAATACAGAACAGAATGGAAAGTACCATTCGTAATCAGAGCTCAATTTCTGAGAACGAGTCTGATGCACGCAGCCGTATTCGTGATACCGACTTTGCCTCTGAGACTGCAGCTTTAACTTCTAATCAGATTATTCAGCAGGCATCTCAGACTATTCTGACTCAGGCTAATCAGCGTCCTACTATCGCGCTGCAGCTCCTTGGTCAGTAAGTACTAATTAAGCAGATTCTAAAAAGAAAGGGCAGTGCTAAGCGCTGCCCTTTCTTTTTTTAGGTTCTAGAAACTATGCTGTACGATGAAAGCATTTTGATGCTTACTCTTGCGTGCTAGCTTTAGAACAAGATTAGTTGTTATCGTCGATACCCTTGGAGAGTTCCTCAGTGTAGAGGTTGTTCTCTTTTAAGAACAATACCATGCGGTCGACGGTGGTATCTGAGATAACGTGCTCAATGCGGCAAGCATCCTGCTCAGCTTGAACGGCTGGTACAGAGAGAACATAGCGCAGGAAGTAAGTAAGAATACGGTGGCGCTCAAATACCTTCTTAGCGTACTCAAGGCCTTCTGGAGTAAATACGATAGCGCCAGAGAACTCAATAGTAATCAGGCCCTTATCCTTGAGCTGACCAAGGGCACGAGACACACTTGGCTTAGAGAAGCCTAGCTCATTGGCAATATCTACTGCGCGTACGAGGCCGCTTTGGGTGCGCTCTTTAATCAGAAGAATGGTCTCAAGATAAGTCTCACCTGACTCGGCAATACCGTAGTAACCGGCACCAGACTTTCCTGGTACTTCAGGAACGGCGTTTAAAACTGTTAATGGAGTTGGTTTTTCTAAATCAACCTTAACACCGTTAGTCATTAAAGAACTCCTCGTTTTTTGTAGCTAGCTGCTCAAAGCAGTCTCAACATAATTTGCGGTATGTAGTACGACATTACCTACATTAGCAATCTACATTGCCAAAACTATAAAGTCAGTAACTGACCAAAACTAGCTTGCTAGGATACATGAGCAAGACCGCAATATACAAAGAGAATGGAATAACTGAGAAATCTTTTTAGCTATCTTACTCAACGACGGCAAATTAGACATCCGTCTTATATAAAACGTTGAAGATGTATGTGAGTTACAGTGTCTTAGTGGTGAGATTCAACAAGCACATACAACAAAGGCTGCAATGCAGCCTCTGTAAACATAATATATGTCCATTCATTAACTCACCATGTAGACATATATATGCATAAATTTCGTAGTTATTTAGAGCTAAGATGCAATCACTACATTGATACTCTCACCAACTAATGACAGCTCAATCTTATTGTTAGTGCCAATGACGCCAGTGGAGATAAGACCAAGGCGGACTAACTCAGTAAGTTGTACATTAGTACGTGGGGTGATGATCTGTCCGTTGTAGTTAGTGATAGAACCTAGCTGAGGGATTACACGGTTAATACCCAAATTACGATTCTTGGCTAAAACACCGATCTGCTCGAGACGATTAATGAGTCGGTAAACGGTTGCAATACCCAGATCAGGCACATACTGACGTGCCTCATACCATAACTCTTTTGGAGAGGTGCACTGACTCTTAGTAAGGATCTCGATAATATGACGTCTTTGCAAAGTCATGCGCAAGCCGCTTTGCTCCAACTTTTGTACGGTTTCTTCTGTCAAATCGCCGATCTGACTATATACCGAGTCTCGGTTTTGCATGCTTATCCTCAACTTCTCAGTGAACGGTTATTCACCCTCTAGCTGCTCTTACTAGACTTTGTTTAGCCTAAGGCAAGTATGTGAATAACCTAAAACACCACCGAAGCTTTCATCATAATAAAGCTTCTTATAGCGCTTCTGATTGATGACGCTTGCTAGTAGCGTTTCAAACAGATATTGCTATTAAGCAATGATTCTAGTTGGTGTTTAACGTTTGATCTTTGCGAGCCTTGCGTTAATCTAACCTAATTTGCAGCACAGTCTAAACTGCTCTTTTAGGCCTGTATAGGCTTAACATCCGTCGAGGTTACCAAGTGCTAGGAATAGAAAAAGAGGCCACGTGAGGCATTACTTAAATGCTTTAGTGCATCTTTTAAGTAATTCACTGTAACCTAAAACAGGATCAGCTGTCCTGATTATCCTACACTACTAATAACACTGACTGCACAACACAAAGGCAACGCTTGTTAGGATAACGCAACTAAAAGCAAAAGGCTAGATTTAAAGCAAGTTATCTTGCTTGTGTACGTTAGATTTGTGACAAGTCTAGCTATACGACAGTTCTATTTAGATAAATTGTTAGCAAGTTCAAAGTTTAATTAAACACTACTTTAAAAACAGCAAAAATACCTACTTTGTCTACAATAACCTGCACCTCTAAAGGTCGCTACGATAGAGATTTGAGTAGCTACAACTTGTCTTTAAGCCACATTTAAGCTCATTGATTGATTTAAGAAATCTACTCACAAATAGGCAAAAATTTTTGAGTCTAAAGCACCAATCTTTGGCAAATCTGCCGTCACTTAAGCCTATAAGTCACCAAAGCTGCAGCCTTTGTAGCGCATGTAATTAATGCCATTATTAACATTGACAAGTACTAACTAAAAACTCAAATACATCAGCACTCAGCTGTATGCTTATGTCGTAATACAAGTAGCTACTAGGCTTTGCAATCTTTGGTAGCACCATATTCTTGTAGCAGTACTGATGAGCCTTAGCATCTGCCTAAGTCTGTAGGCCGCATGCTACTTCTATGATCTGCCACTATCGTGCCTGTCTAAAAATGTTCGCAACTAGAATAACGCGACTCAAAAACGCTAATCAGGAGCTTCGTGCAAATTGACCAAAACTACATGCTGCGATGACCTGTGCCCTTTTCTGAAGAGCAGGAGTCTCCATTAGATGAGCACTTGCAGTCATTTGAACCACAGCCACAGGAGCTACCTTTCTTTGAGAACATCGCAATGATACGCTTGATTCCAAAGTAGAAAGGAATGGCAAGTACTACCAAAATACCAACTAAAATGATCTGATCCATAGCAATCCCGTTCCAGTATTAGCATAGAGTTACTTTAGTTAGCATACGCTATTTGAATAGACAGCACAATAGCGTTTTAGAGATTTTTGTATGTATAGAGGGATTGTTAGACCAATTAATAGATAGATCTTGCTTGAGAAGATGCAAGTTATCGCAAGTGCCTGAAGATATGGATAATGGGCAAGCTAAACTCGTCCATTATCATGAAGCTTGATGCGCCATGTTACAGCTAATGTAAATGCAACGATCTTAAGCGCGTGAATGCATCGCTTAGCGCCTTGAGGCAGAGCAGCGCCGGGGCTGTATTTAGCTGATTTCGCTGATTTAGCTGATTTCGCTGATTTAGCTGATTTCGCTGATTTAGCTGATTTGGCTGTATTGATGGGTATGGTGGCTTTGTTTAGATGCCGCCAGTTAAGAAGAAGCCTAAGGCAAAGATGATGAGACCTACCATCATGAGGCCTCGAATTACCATCTTGCCAATACGGGTGTTAACCAGGATGTTATGGGCTTTCTTAACCTTTTCTTGATCAATGCGGTTTTGCAGCTCGTGAGCACGGCAATCACCATTTGGATCACGGGTAGCCAAGATCACAGGAACACCAGTGGCATGGTAGACATTAAAGCCATTGCCCATGGCGTTTTTAAGCTCAATGGTGCACTTGTAAGATACGCAAGAGTTAGCGCCAAAGTCTAGGCAGTCACGGCTCAAACGAATCTTAGCTTTCTCCTCAGTACGCTCGGTACGAGTAATTGGGTAAAGACCGCGATCGAGCACATCGTAGCCATCAGGAATATCTTCTTTTTCAAAGAGGAAGGTCGGTGGCTCACGATAATACACGTCGAGCTCTTCTGCGCTCATTGGATTTGGTACGGTGATCTCTAAAGCTGCCTGCCACTGCTCTTTTTCATTGGTGCGGCGGTTTAGTACCTCAAGAGTACCTGGAGTGAAGTCAACCTCCACATTCATCATCATGTAATCAGCGTCTTCACCCTTTTGCAGACAATCTCTATTGAAGCGGTAAAAAAGACCATCCTCTGCCTGTATACGGCCTTCGCCTTTCTTACTGTCGTAGGTCGTGATCTGTCCGCGCATGATAGTTCCTCAAACTTTGCTCTAGCTGATAGTGAGTGATGAAGCCATGATCTTTACTAAGTGTATTTGCTTAGCTGCATGGTGATGATTTATGTGTTTTTACATATGAAAAAGGCTGCACTTATTTCCTTGATCGCTGACCAAAGGAGTTACTAAGTTGCAGCCTAATATCTTACCCTAGATTTCTTAGGGTTCTATGAGCCAATGTCTCATTGTCAGAAAGTAATGGCCAAAGCAGCGCTAAATGGCTTTGTTTCACGCACGTTAGCGTTGCTGTGGGTCACATTTGGAGCGCTTGGGCGCTCTGTGGGCATGCTGGCTATTTTGGTGTACATAGCCGCTAGTTACTAACAATGAGCTTGGCAAAAGCCTAAGAGCGCTTGGCGTGTGATAGAGCGCATGTTTGGCTTTTTTTTCAAACTTACAGATCGTTTGGTAAGTCGCCCTTCTTTAATGCCTCGGCAAAGCGCAGCAGACGATCGAGTGGCTTTAATGCATTAACGCGAACGTCATCAGCAACCTCGATGGTGTGCTTGTCACGCTCTGCACCAGTGCTCTCTAAAGCAGAGATGATCTTGCCTAAAGAGTTTAAGGCCATCCATGGGCACTCTGCATTATCTAAAGGCATCTCAGCACGCTGAGCAACTGCAGCCTCAACAAAGTTCTTATCTGGATTTGCCTGCTTCATCTTGTAGAAGATGCCGCGCTCGGTAGCAACGATGTAGGTTTTAGCTGAGTCAGTCTTAGTGAATGCAAGCAGCTGTGAGGTTGAGCCAACCTTGTCAGCTAAAGCAACCACGTCAGCTGGAGACTCTGGGTGTACTAAGAGCTTAGCATCTGGCATGTCTTTCTTCTGCTGAGCAATAGCAGCAGCTTCAAAAGAATCGTGCACGATGCAGCGGCCTGGCCAAGTGTAAACAGTGGATTCAGAGTTATCAGCGATGTAACCACCTAAGTGACGATCTGGAACCCACAGGATCTCCTCACCGCGAGCTTTTAAGTACTTGCCAAGCTCAACAGCAGTAGATGAGGTAACGATCCAGTCAGACATTGCCTTAACCTCTGCTGAGGTGTTGGCATAAGCAACTACAGTAGCGTTTGGATGAGCTTCCTTCATACGCTTGAGCTCAGAGCCCTTGCAGCATAAGTCTAAGGAACACTCAGCGCTCATGTCTGGCATTAAAACAGTTTTCTCAGGAGAGAGAATCTTGGCTGACTCACCCATGAAGCGAACACCAGCAACAACGATGGTCTTTTTAGGGCTTTCCATACCTACACGAGCCATCTCTAAAGAGTCACCGATGAAACCACCAGTCTCCTCAGCAAGACGCTGAATGGTAGGATGAGTGTAATAGTGAGCAATTAATAAAGCGTCGTGCTTTAAGATTGCCTCTTTGGCCTGATCAAACAGGCGACTGTCTTCCTCGAGCTCCTGTGCCGTGAACTTATGAGAAACCTCAAATTCCTTCGGCATAGCGATATCTTTGAGCATGATTACAGACATATGATCCTAACTCCTAAAATGAGTGGTAAATACCACCGGACAACGAACTGGCGATACAATTGTAACCCTTGATGAGCAACTAAAGCACTGCTTTGATCAAAGTATCATACAGAAAAATGATAAGTTTTATTTTTATGTACTGACGCTTTGATCTCACCTGTGCAAGAGATATCTTGCTTTATTGCTTCAGGCTCGTTTTTTAAGGCTTACAAAGCCACGAGTTCAGCTAAGCTGCGTCTGTAAATATGTTGGAGCAGCTTAAACTTGTTTTTGTTGAGCACGCTTTCACGCATGCCCTCAAAACTCTGTACGGTGAGTCAAATGTCATCATGTGCCTTTGTAAGTTATAGGCACTGATGACGATATGTAGTAGCAAGCTTAAGCTTTTAGCTACCTATTTATTTTTTACCTAAAAGCTCTTAGCTGTACTACTAATTCTTGTGTCTAATCCACCTTGAATGACAGTGGTTCAGCACCTGCCTTAAGTAAGGCATCGTTGATCTTTTGTGCACCACGCATTGCGCCTAAAGCACGCATGCGAGAAGTACATTCCTTTAAGTTAAGGCCATCTTCTGCAGCCTCATCATTTTCATGAGATGCCATGATCTCGTTGAGCATGGCAATAGATAATGGTCTATCGTTGTTATCGTCGACGATAAGGCCATCACCCATTAAGGTTGCAGGTAAGAAGCAGTTGAGCTTTTCAGATGACATCATCACTTCAACTAAGTGCTTAACGCCATTGAGAACATAGATGAACTTAAAGCGGAAGTTCTGATCACCTGGATGAGTGTCAGCCTTACAGGCATTAGATGCCTTTACAGACACGCATTCGTCAACGTTAACGACACCATCGGACTGCCTCTCACTCATTGAGAGCATTTCACTCATAGACTCAAGCAAAATATCAAAGCGCTTTAATGCCTCTTGAGAGCCAGACTTAATTTGCATAGTCAAAAGCTCAAGACCTTCAAACTTAGGCTCATCTTGCCAGAAAGCAGCAAACTCATTGCCTGTTGGGCCATAGTGATCGTCATCTTCATCAACACTATCAACACTTAAAGCCTTAAATGCAGCTGCGTCTTTGGCAAAGATAAGTTCTTTAGAGTCGTAGTTACCATAGCCAAAAGACAGATTACACAGATTCAAAACATGCTCTGTATCTGCCAAGCCATCAACTGACACAACTCTGAACACATGATGCTCAATGCCAAGAGGGGTTAGCTTCAAAACGTACTGCATATTAACAATTACTCCTAAAAGGACAGTGCTGATACAGATCCTAACAACAGGCCTATTAGGCCTATTGTCTACCAAGCAAAGTAATCGCCCTGCCCTTCATTATAAGCTTGAGCAGGATGTGAGCTAACGGCGTGATTTTCTTGAAGATCTCTTGCCTTTAGCACCTTGCTTACGTGCTTGAGTTTGATGATTTTGATCTAGTGATTCGTCTTGAGCCTCTGATGAAGTGCTACGACCGTGACCTTTACCCGCTGCCTTGCTATTTTGCTTTGCTGCAGAATCTGCACTCGCAGCTGCGCCAGTGCCGTCGGCGGCGGTGGCGGTGGCTGTGGCGTTGTCGCCATCGTCATCGACGGTGGCGTCGTCATCGTCGGCGATGACGGCATCAATCACATTCTCGTCATGATCTAGAGGAGAGGATTGATTCATCAACTCTTCAAAAGCACCGTGCACGTCAAAATTACCGTCCTTGTCAAAGATACGGTCGACGATCTCGTTATCGGAGATACCTTGCTTACGCATACGCTGAATGTAAGCAGAGGCAATCATCTCAGCCATAGACTCGATGTCGGTTGGATCAAGTTCGTTGCTAGAGAGGAAGTCGATAAACTCATTTACATCGTCTTCAGAGATATCGAGGATACCTCCCTCATCTACTAGCTCAAACTCGCCATCTTCATCATCTGACTCTACGGGCATTTCAAGCTCGTCGTAATCGACTTCGCTATCATCTACCTCATCACTTTGGTAGTGACCACCTCTATTATCAATGTTTTCAGCCTCGGTATCTGCTTGTGAGTAGCCTTGTTGCTTAAGTTTTTCACCTACTTGCTCAAAGCCATCATTTTCAAAATCGTGACTGAAGATGACGGACTCTAAAGAGTGCTCTAAAGCATCGTCGCTAAGCTTGGAGATATCAATGCCTTCTTGAGACAGCTTAAGTTCATATTCATAGGCAAGATCGTGCAGTCCTGCAATTAAATGACGCAGCACCATACTTGCTGAACTAATCTCAGGAACAAAAGGATGCTCTGCATAGAATTTAGCAAACTTCTTTTGCTCCTTATGGCTAATATCAACCTGATCTCTAAACTCTGCTACGGTACCCGTCATCTTAGGAGAGTACTCAAGCATCTTATGCATGAAGGTATAGTTAGCACCGATCTCTTCTATAGTTGAGTTATCCCAAGGGTACTTATAGCTAAGCGACAGACCATAATCAATGTACTCTGCAGTAAATGGATTAGACAGCTTCTCCCAAGTAGAGTCAAATAAGAAGCTAACCAAAGCTTCCTGCATATCGGACATGCCAGTGTAGCTAGTAGCAAAATAGAGCTTATCCTCATGGCTTAGATAATCGAAACTATAACCACCAAAGGTACGAGCAATATAGCGCTCACGACGAGGATCTAAGGCTATGTCAGCTTTTGTATATGCCTTAGCTGAGCCATGGCCTATGGATAAACCACGGTGGAATCTAGCCTGCTCAGTTGTTGCATAGTAAGACTCAGTAGAGTTCACGACTAAAGTGTTGTCGAAGGTTCTCTTATCGTATGCTCTACGCAACTGCAGCTGTAGACTTCTATCTTGCTTGCATGCAGCATTGTCTGAGAATTTCTTATGAGTTCTAAAATGAGATACTTCATCTTTAGACTCATAGTACAGGCAGCCATCTACGTTCATGCCTAGAGAGTCTTGATACTCCTTACTATCAGACTTAGCGTCAAGTAACTTATCAAGAGTAGCTAGATACTTGTTCGTAGGCTTAAATGGGGCCTGTAAAATATACTCAGGTAAATCAGCACACTTAACTTCTAAGAAGTCATAGAAAGGCAGCAAATTAGGTGCAGTTAATAGAAGCTCTCTGTTCATAAACAGATCGTAGAAAGCTGCATTTAGCAGGGAGTCTTCTACAATAAATGGCATATTCACTTTCTTAAAGAGCTTACGTGGTGCACTTAAAATTGCTCTATATCTGCTGCTAGCTCTTAACTCAAAATTGTCCACACTTGGGTAGAGTACAGACATTAAATGAGCCTTAGTTGAGAACGGCGGCATCAGCAGCTTTTCGGCAACTTTCTTAGTAATGACATTGCAAGCACTGTCTTCCATACCAAAGAACTTCAGACTATCCTCTGGGCCAATAATGGAGGTCAATAAGCTTCTGCAGCTCATCAAGAACTCAAATTCATTTTGCTCAAAGAGTTCTTTTCTTTGGTAACGACAACGATAGGAGTAAAGCACGGTAGCGACAAAGGCACTATCGACTAAGTCACAAGCACCATAGAAATAACCAGTGCGATTGAGGTTATTTAAAGTCTTCTCTTCAAACTCATATTTCTCAATTAACTGGAATTGAGATGAGAGCACATTAATAAACAGGTGCAGCAATGCATGCAGAGGGTTCTCATCCTCATGGAACATCACTGGTCTTGTGTATTGATGCTCAAGTGACTCATCAAAATGCCAAGCATTGGAGAAGATGTAACTTGCAAAGGATGACTTGTTATCAAGCTCGTCTTTTAAGTAATCAACACCCTTATCAGTGCTTTTTACATTCATACGGCTAAACAAGCTCATGAGATCACCAGTGCCATCAGTTTCAGAGGCATTATTGCCTGACTGAGATGCACTCATATTTTCAGCTTGGATCTCACCGTTACCACCTGAAAGCTTGCCGCTTAAGAATTCTTTGAGGCTAGTAAAGACATCCTCATCGCCACTAGCTGCACTGCTGACAAGGGTATCGGAAGTGCCTTTGTGTGGTTTATCTAAGGCAGCTGCACTTAAGTTGTCTTTAATATCATTGCCATCGCTAAGACCATCGTATGATCCACGCGCTAAAGAGCTCTCATCAACCTTAGTTAAAACTGCATTGTCATCAGCATTATTCTTATCAAGCTCCTGCAAGCTTTGACGAGCTAAAGTACTACCTGCATTAGCCGCCATGATCTTGGCACGACGAATCATGGACTCTGGAGTAATCTCAGCGCGAGATACAAAGAGCTGACCGTCATAGTTTTGATGCTTATTGATGCAATCCCACAGAACTGACTCTTCAGGTAAGTATTCTTGAGCTAAAGCCCCCTCAGATAAAGTTGCAGCAGATCCCTCATCGATATCCCAGAAGGCTGCTTCAGATAATACTGAGCTTGACCATGGATTTTTAGAGTTATCTGAACTTGCATCAGCATTGCTAGCGGCACTATCTAAGATATCTGACTGATAGTGATACTCATTGGTGCTGCGTTTAGCATCTGTGCTACTTACAAAAGAGGCATTGTCATTATTTGCTCTACGCTGATTAGCGATCAGCACACGCATGCTATCTACTTGATAGATAGCGTCAGAGTATGAAGAGCTAAAGGATCTTAAATTTCTCAATTCCTGAGAGTAGACCACATACTCCTTACTAATCTGCCTTACTAATTGCTCTTTACTTAAATGCCAACGGTTAGCACGCTCATCGTAGGTAATACCCCAAAGCTGAGCAGCATTTAAATCATCAGCTTCGATACGATGTAAGTTAGCTAAATACTGATCGTTGTTCTTGCCCTTGTTAACTGGCTTAAAGCTCTTATTTAAGATTAAAGCCTGATCTTCATAGCTGCAATGCTTGAGAATACTGCTTGGCAAGATAGAGCAAGACTGTGGCATCATCTTGATGAGATCATGCTTAGTCACACCGCTACGATCGTAGAAGGTGTAATTAATCCACTGACGATTGTCCTCGTAAATGAGTCTTTCAATATTATCAGGGCCTAAGATACGCTCGATCTCATTACGCAGCACGAGCTCCTTTTCACCATAAGCTTTAATAAACTCATAGTCGCTAGTGTAGAAGTACTGCTCGCGCTCTTTTAAGTCAGCTTTGGACAGCTCGTCGATCTTGTGCGCCCAGCCTTTAAGTGAGGAACGGGCAAACAGAGCTTGCTCAGTTGAATAGCATAAGATCTCAGAGTCTAAAAGTGAGTTTTTGACCATGCCAGTTTGAGGGTCGTACTCAAATGGAGGCACCATAAAGCGATAGGTGCCATTTACATAGCCGTTCTCTTCCTCTTCAAGCAGATCAGTAAACTCACTAAAGCCCTCCTCATACATGGATTGGGCAAACTCACTGAACTTCTCTGAATTAATATCAAGCTGCAGTACGTTCTCCACGAAGTTACGAGCAGTACTTATATGCTCGTTTTCAATAAAGAAACCCTCATGGATCTTGTACTTAAAGCGATGGGAGTTGACGTAATAATTAAAGCGCTCTAAAGCTCCTGGCATACCAAGGAGCAAATCTTTAGCAAGCAGTGAGGTATAAGAGCGCTTTGGACCGTTCATCTTGCGGCCAAGCTGCCAACCATTACGGCTAAAGATAACGCTCTGTAATAAGCTTAAACCTTGAGAACGTTTAAAGAACTCAAAGTTAATCAGGTGCTTTAAGAAATAATTGATCGTGCACTTAATATCGAGTGCATGGCGTGCTTCACGATTGAGATCATCAAGAAGTTCCTGCGGGTACTCATCCTTGTTTGAAAGATAGTCGCGGTAGTATGAGAACCACATATCTTGTGCGATAAACTCACTTAAGAAGGAGAAGCTAACGATGCTTAAGCACTTATCTCCTGAATAGAAGTCAGCAAAGATCTGCACGTCATTGAGGCAAATCTGGTTGTAGCATTCTTTTACGAACTTCTCATGCAGAGTTTTGACATGATCTAAAGATGACTCGCTAAGCAAGCTTTGCAGGTCTAGAGCATTAGCTATTGCACGATCTTTTAAGCTAGATGCTAAGTTAACTCCACCATCTTTACCATCTTGGCTATGTTGCTCATCAAAATTTGACTCAAGAGCAATGCCATCGGCACTTGCTATATCTTGTGTTGCTAAAGACTCATTGTCCTTATTTGCCTCATCGGCAAAATAGCTCATGCTATCTTGCTTGAACTTTGCTTCAACTAAGTTCTGAATGATAGGACTATAGACACTCTCACTCTTATTGAGTTCAGAGAGCATATCTAAGTTGCTATGCTGAGCTCTTAAAACTAAACGATCAAAAATCTTGCCGTATGGGTAATCGCTTAAATAGCCTAAATCAAGATGTACCAAGCGCTCAGCGGAGGCCATGCCTTGATTAGCAAGGAAGCGGATTAAGTTCTTAAATAAACCAAGATTTGGTCTACCAGGACCACGTAAAGCATTAAGCGCAAAGGCTGTCATGCTGTTAATGGTGACTGGAGCAAAACCACTTTCAGTAAGGTTCTTGAAGATCCTGCCTACCTCATTTGCATCGGCAAGCGGATGTGAATTGTGCTTAATTTGGCTTAATGAATAAGTACCATACAGACCTGTAAAGCTCGAGTCGAGCACATGAGTATACATACTCATCAAGAAATCGATACTAGCAATATCCTCTGGTGACTCAATTACGGTAAGCTCGAGCATGACGTTTCTAGCACTTGCCTTTAAGAACTCAGGGAAGTACTCAGAACGTGTCCAGTTAAAGAGCAGCTTAGTCTCAAAATCAGTTGTACCCTTAGCAAGACGCTCAAAGAGTTTGCCTACGATCTCTTGAATACGTTGATCGGTAATGCAGTTAATAAGATAGTTAAGATCAACGAGCTCGAAAACCTCAATGATGGAATTGCAACGTGCACTATTGCCATCAATATCCTCGTTATTCTTACGTAAGGTTTCACTCTCAATACCAAACATGCCATACCATGAGGTTTGATGATCGGTATGACGCTTAGCGATCGCTGGATTGATAAAGCCACGCTCCATGAGAGCACGCTTAAGTCCTGAATTAGAGAAGATCTGATGATACTTCTCGATGAACTCAACAAAGCGCACTTGATTTGGAGGGAGCAAATCGCCATTTTGACTGAGCAAGAAGAGCACTAAGACTGCTTGTAAATCGGTCTTAGCGAGTTCTTCTAAGTAACGAATGTAGATGACAAATGGTAATGGCTTGAAGAGATTAGCTTTTTCTAAGGCCTCTAAATCACTCATAGCCTCTGCAATGCTCATTCTTGCTGCATAGAACAAGTAAGTATGAGCCTCACTAAGACGCTTAGGATCGTCCTTTAAGCATAAATATCTCTCGTAATAGCCATATGGACGATTTAAGTAGCACAGCTGCTTAGAAAATGCATCACGATCGGCATTTAAATCGTTCTTGGTAAAGTAGTGAACGGCATTTTTAAAGGTCTTAGAGGCAAATTGTTTGCTGCCAACTAAAGCATAGAGATCAGATTTGCTCTCATGACCTAGAGCCGACTCTACCTCAGTCATATATGACAGGGAATTACCGTTTTGCAGCGCAGCTGAGGTCTTGTAGAGCTCATCTAAGTATGGAGCGGTTAGAGGCGCAAAGTTACCCTTAAGTGAGTCAAACTTGCTGTTTAACAGCGCATAGCCTTGATCACGGTAGTCTGAGTAGAACATACCGATCTGCAAGAACACTGCAGCAATATCGCTAAGATCAAAATCCTCACCGATTAAAGAACCTGGTACAGGCGCATTCAGACCAGATGGCATTAACTGTCTGGTAATTAAGGAGCCTAAGACTTCACGGCTATGGAAGCGATCTAAGATACGACCAGTAGAAAAAGTGCGACTAGTCCAATCTGAGCTTAAGAAGCGATACATTGCAAAACAGCAAACAGGAGAGTACTCCTTGGCCATTTGCAGCTCAGTAAGAGACATTAAGATCTCAAGAGTCTTAATATAGCGATCGATAAGTTTTGGCTGATCTAAGAGCAGATCGCACATTAAGATGACGCTGTTGCCAAGCATAGAGCCATAGGCGCTAACTGCTAGTGGCTGAATACCATCAAAGCGATCGTTATCATGTAAGGTTGGATTTAACGACAGGACATAATCAAGCTGCTTATCTTTGTTTTGAATGACCTTATAGTACTTAGCTAGTGAACTACCATCGGTGTACACAGACTGATTGCGGAAGAAGCTAACGCGATTGAACTTCTCTTGTGCGCAGATCTCACCTAATTGATAGGCTAAAACGCCTCTTAAGTGATACTGCAGCAGTAGCTCACCGCGTGAGCTTAAGTATGGCTGGAACAGAGGCAGATAGTAAAGTCCAAGGTAGCTAGTGGCCATAAAGCTGCCAGTAAAGTCGGCATACTTAAGTGCACTAAAAGCAAAATCAGGGTTTTGCTCCGCTAAGAACTCACCGTAGGTATAGGCTCTACCAATTAAGAAAGCACTAAGCGCAGGAGTGCCTGGAATGATAGGAATAATGCCATTATCACCCACTAACTCAGGCTCAAACTCTTGACCTGGATAGCTCTCACCACGCATGAGCGCATCTTCTTTTTGCACTAAGGCATCTTGCCACTCAGGCGTATCTTCTTCAATTACATTGCCTTGAGCATCGTAAAGCACTTCTCTACGCATCTCATTGACAAGGAATTTAGAGTAGAAGAAGAGCATCTCCAACATGACACGATCGTTGTCCATGTTTAAGCCGCCAACAGTACCCTCACCAGCGGTGACAGTATTGTTAAGGCGTAAGCATGCCTTATTGAAGATTTCTGTATTGTGGTAGATGTGCAAGGCCCACTCTTTCATCTCATCGGTAAAAGAGTCGTTACGCACTGCATCTTCGATGGAGTCTTTAAAGATATCTACAGCCTTTTGATACTCGTTAACACGAGTAGCATCTAAAGCCTCTTTGTTTAAGAAGATATCGCATAAGAACAGTGGACGAGTGTCATCATTGGCGATCTTTTCAGATGCCTCCATCACTGCAAGCTGTCCAATATAAGCAGCTCTCTTACCAAAGAGGAAGGTCTGTAGCGCTGGGGTAAAATCGCAATCTGCAGTAAGGTTGCCGCCTACTTTCTTGTTAAGCTCATGTCTAAAGATGTTGCTTGTGGAGCTAACTAATTCATTTAACAAAGCAAAACTAGCATCATCGGCCATCAAGTGCATGAACACTGGCTCGAGATAGGCAAAGTGCAGATTATCGATCTCCATAGGATCGATATCGTCTACGCTAAGAGAGGTGTATTGAGTTAGGCCCTTAGTAAGATCGCCTTCATTCTTTAAATTAAAACGACCATAATGTCTAAAGCCATAATCAAAGTCATTGCTAGTGATAAAGCTTTCATGAATAAGCTTGAACAGGTCGATAAAGTTACTTACATCGACTAAAACTTTATAGCTATCGATATCATGGCTAAGGTGTTTTTTAGCACAAAGCAAATACTCGTAGAAGATAGCCTCATCAAGCTGTAAGCGTCCCTCTACAGTGCTAAGTGAAGAGGTTTCCAGAGTGTCTACAAGGGAGCTTTCAACATCTAGCAAATCCTTGATAATGGTAGAGCGTGCTTTAACGTACTCTTCAGTCTCTTTAAACTCATCATCATCGACAAATAACAGGCCGATGGCTGTTTGGTCTGGATAGTATTTAAAGAAAGTTGGAGCTAACTTACGGGCTCTCTTATCAAGATAAGCAGAATAATCGATTAAACAGATGGTCTCATAGAAGTACAAAGCTGCATCTTTGATGTCATCAAACTCTGAGGAGAGCTTTTGCAGTTGCTCGTAACTAAGATCCTTGATGTAATCGCCGCCACCTAACTCCTCAAGGCGACGATAGACTAAAAGATCATTAGCAGCTGTTGAAAAGCCGCCCATGAACTCCTTTTTAGCTTTTTCTAGCAGCTCTGGAGATAAGTGCTTAAGCTCATCGACCATAGAGCTAACATCAAACTTAGAGCCATTAGCGTGCTCAACTTCAGCAGGTGTCTTATAGTGGAATCTTTCTAAAGTCTTAATCCCTGCCTTGTCTTTAGTGCCCAAGAAGGCATTAAAAATACCGATACCGCTTGAGTATGGATCAAAGGCACTATTGCCCATGTTAAGACCATGGTCTACAGCGACATTAGTCTCTGCACTGTCTAGCTTTTCTTCAACACCAAAGCCTACTTGCGCATCATCAGAGCCACCGATTGCATCATAGGCAGCACTCTTATCATCACTAGCCTCTAGTGCAATGCCCATAGCATCGTCGTAAGCAGCAGCATTATCTTTAAGATCAGCGCTATCTTTAGCCTTGCTCTTATCACTAGTGTGCTGAACAGAGCCTGTCTCATCTGCAACTACAGATACAATGGCATCAAGATCGCCAGTGCTATCTTCGCTGCTCTTAGCTGCAGTACGCTTGCTTGCTGTTTTCTTGCTGCTAGAAACTTTAGAGCCATTAGCCTCAATTGCATCGCTCTGAGCACCCACAGTACTCTTTGCAAAATCACTCTTTGCAGAAGCCCTTTTGGCCGCAGCTGCGCTCTTACTACTAGTAGCGCTCTTAGCCTCAGCACTCTTTGCTTTGGTACGCTTGCTCTTAACTGCAGATGTTGCTGATGCGCTCTGTGCACTTTGAGCAGGATCTAAAAGCGCATCCTCATCGTTATCCTGAGTGTTTTTTGAGGCAGTCTTAACACGAGAGCTAGTCTTCTTTACAGGGGATTTACTAGAAGACTTTGAGCTTGATGACTTGCTCTTAGAGGTAGAAGACTTTGCTAAGGTAGCAACATCATCGCTAGTTGATAAAGCATCACCTAACGCTTCAAGTAAAGCGGCATTATCATCAATTCTGATTACATCATCTTTAGCATTTACAGCACTCTTAGATGCGGCACTACGCTTACTCTTAGCGCTTGTAGGTCTCTTTTTAGCCGATGATGAGTTTGAACTAGTCATGATGAAAATCCCCCATTAACATGAAAACGTTCTAACTGTGGTTGAACATATGAGCATTCATGCCTAAACATCGCCCGCTCACCCATGCATACCTCAAAAACAAATCTTGCCACCATGGCTTGTGGCAGCAAAATCTACAGAGCATCAACTTGTTTAAAGCATAGCAAAACAAGTCTAGGTATTTTATCAGAAAGGCCGTGCACTATTAGCTCGACTGCGTATTTAATGAGATATCCTTGATCACATAAGCTTTACAACGATCATCGCTTGCAAGCTAAGATACAGTTATCTTAGTTACGTAAAGCACTTTCTAGTTAGATTCATCTGGGGATTTTTATGCGCAGCTTTCGAGTTTTAACTGTAGATGAGCTTACAGTAGAGCTCTTTAATAACTTCAATCGGCATCAAGTGGTTGATCGCTGCTATCGCAAAGATCTCAATGGCAATTGGTTGATAAGATCCGATCCATTCATCGATGACTGGAGTGCCGATGAATATGCTTTTCTCGGCCAGTGTCTCAAGAACACACTACTAACCAACGGATTTGTCTATGGAGCCTTTGAAGGTAATGAGCTTAAGGGCTTTGTATCGGTAGAATCAGAGATCTTTGATGATGTGCAGCGTTATGCTGATATGACCAGCCTGCATGTATCAGAAGAATTGAGAGGGCAAGGGATTGGCAAAGCCTTGTTCATGGCCGCAAAAGAATGGGCTAAGCAACATGGCGCTAAGAAGCTTTATATCTCAGCGCACTCGGCCATAGAAACTCAAGCTTTTTACCGCTCCCTTGGCTGCAGCGATGCACTTGCACCCAATGCCAAGCATGTAGCATCCGAGCCATTTGACTGCCAACTAGAATGCCCTCTATGACAAACACAAGTGATTAGAAGGCAAAAGAGAATAGCCCCCCAAAAAGCTCAGCCATCCCCAAAACACCAGGCCACGCTTAGTGCTTATGGATTTTTATAGACATTAGCTTTATTTAGTGTTTATGGTGTTTCTGGAGAGTCGCTTTTTTCTTGTAGCTGACGATCGGCCTCATCAAGATCAATCACTGAGCTTAAGTTACTGTTCTTAATTGATTCGCGTTGAGCTTGAGTGACAGTACGGGCCTTACCCTCCCACCATTTCATATGAGGCTTTGCAGCTTTGAGCTTGTCGATTTTAATGAAAATTGAATCGGCACTCTTACCATCCTCCTTGACTAATCCAGGAGCAAAGAAGAAGCGCAGACCATTAGCTGTAACAATGAAGTTAGATGGACGTAATTGAGTTGCTGAGATCACCACTGGCAAGAGCTTGGAGTTGTACTTTTGGTACTTCTGTTCGATAGCACGTGCACAGAGCATGGCTGCTAGTTCATGGTTTTCAAAGAGATCTTTAAATGGAATGAACTTACCTGTACGACTATCAAAGTTGATAGTCTCAACAATTAAGATCTCATTATCCTCTGGAGGGATGCGCTGTTTGAAGATCGTAAACAGCGTCATGATTGGATCGCCAGGTGGTGAGTATGCACTCATGGTTACATGTTGCTCACCACGCTCTCGCTCTTGATAAGTAAGAAAGTTATCTTGCTCTAAAAGCTCGGCATTATTCATAAAGTTATTGGAGTAGTTAGTTACCATGTCTCTTTCAAAACGTCGAGCATAGTAGTTAACTAAACGAGTACAAATAGGCTTAAAGGTAATGTCTTCACAGCGCTTTGGCACTCTAATGTGAGAGACGCTAAAGGTACGCTCGATAGTAATATTCTTACTTTCTGGATCGGCTGACTCACCTCGTAAAGCCTTTTCATCTGGAGCACGTGTCTTCTTTCGCCCCGTCGCATTGATAGCGCTATCCCCTGCTTTACTTTCAGCAACCGCACCCACCTTAGCACTAGCATCAGCGGCATTTGCCTTACCTGCAGCTGCTTTAGCATCAGCGGCACTTACCTTACTTGCAGCTGCTTTGGCATCTGCTGCTACAGATGTGGTGGCTGTATCTGAGGGTACTTTTTCTGCGGCAAAGCTAGGTGCGCACACACAAGATACTGCTAAGAGTAGTGCAGTCACCAGCTGATTGCGTCTTAAGCAAGCTTTGAACAGTGCCATATCAAGACCCTCACAAGAAAAACTAACTTAACATTATCACTAAACAATGTGCAGCGCTATAGGCTAAAAGAGCGTATCTGATAAAGAGTTATCTATAAGAACTTACGTAGCGCTGTGGCTAAACGCACGGGAATTGCACAATTAAACCTATCCTACTTTTATGCCTAAATGCGGCAAGATAACAGCATCATAGGCCTCACACAGTTTTTCAAAGCTTACAGTATTAGCTGGTGAGGTTGACGGTAGTGCATGGTAGTCAAAGACTAATTTCTCTGTCTTAACCTCTTCAAGCGATAAAGTAGACTTCTTAAACGCCTTAGCCGCAAAACCACCTGCAGTAATCACACAGCGAATACTGCCATGTTTCTTTAATAGCGAGGCGATATCGGCATAGGTTGCAACTTTGATGTTTGAGTCTAGCGAGCCATTACGAACACAGCTATCAACTGTATCCCACATCGCAATGCCTAAAGTAGTTAAAGCATCCTTGCGCTCGCTGACGCTAACTAGTGGCACGGTCTTCTCTACTGAGGAGTGATTGTACAGTGCAAGATAGCGAGCAATAAGCTTAAACATGCGATTTTGCGGATGAGCATAGTAAAAGCCCTGCTCTAAGCTTTTTACTGAAGGCATGGAACCTAAGATAAGTACCTTAGCTCCCTCAGGGACAAATGGCTCAAAGCCATAAATGCGCTCTTCACAAGAGATTGCTTTAGCATCGCAAGATGCAGAGCTTGGTCCATCATGGATAGCTTTTCTTGAAGCTTGCTTGATAGCACCTTGCTTCTTTGCTTTAGACTCTTGCTTGCTTGACATATACACACTACCTCATCGCATCAGTAACGCTCCGACCCAATAGCTATCTGTGCATGCCTGGCTCTACATTCGATAGACATATGGGCGCTAGGCTACCTAAGCTTATAGCTATCTGTGCATGCCTAGATCTACATTCGATAGACATATGGGTGATAGGCTACCTAAGCATATAGACATCTGTGCCTGCCTGGCTCTACATTCGATAGACGTATGGACGCTAGGCTACCTAAGCTTATAGCTATCTGTGCATGCCTGGCTCTACATTCGATAGACATATGGGCGCTAGGCTGCATAAGCATATAGACATATGGCTATGGCTAGCACGTCCTTCTTGAATAGCTACTGATTACGGCGCACTTTGGGCATATAGTCTATCAAGCGGGCTTTGGGCCTCTAGTCAATGATGACGGCACCTTCTACCTTGCACACCTCATGGCCAGTCTTTGCAACTAATGCTTCAAGATCATGGCGAGCAATATCTACTGAAAAGTGATTGTCCAGAGGATGGCAGTTCACCAGATCAAAGTTATCAAGCTCAACTGGCTGAACATACTTAAACTGCAGATTTAGATCATTGAGCAGACAAAAAGGACTTACATGCCCAGGTGGAATACCAATGTAAGTAAGATCACTTACTGAAGCAAAAGAAAAGCGTGGCACACCTAAGGCGTTGGATAAAGCTTTGAGATTTGCTCTGTAGTGAAGAGGCAAGGTGAACAAGAAGAGATCACGATTCTTATTGGTAAGCACCAGATTCTTAAGCATGGTGCCCTTCATGTCAGGCAAATCAAACTCAATATCACCATGAGCAATAGCCTCATGTTGATAGATGGTGTAGTTAATATTCTGCTGTTCTAACAATGGCAGCAGTGTGTCCTTAATGTACACGGCGTTTTCCTACAAAATTAGTATGAATTACAAGCTTATCTTACTGATGCAATGGCGCTCTTATTAGAGCGATGCAGCAGTGGCACGGCATTGAGCGACATCAAAATTACAAACATGAATGCCACGCAAAATGCATAAACAATATAAAGTCTCAGGGCAATAAATGGCATGCCTGGATCAAAGTAAGATTGACCAAGTACCATTGCCTCAATGGCGATAACTCTTAAGTGCGCATAGTAACGCTCAACGACTACAAACACGGCATATAAGATACTCATCAGCACAGCAAAGCCTGGTAAGTTTCTAAAGAGCACAGAAAAAGCTGTTTTAAGCGGGCTAATGGATGATACATCAGCGCCATCTACAGTGGATGCAGTGCCCTGTTCACCACTCTTGTTTGCAATGTTGTTAATACTATCCTTGATAGCAGCTACTACGATGAGCGCAAAGATCACAATCAAGGTTAAGAAGATCACGATGCCAGATATGGTGAGAATGTTATTTACCGCGTTGGCATAATCAAGCTGTTCTGTAGTTGCAATTTGAAGCTGCTGTGATTTTTTTGCTTTCTCTACATAGATCATCATGGCATTGGAGATAGCAAAGCCAGCAGTCACAAAGACAGCAAAGAAAATAGTGTAGTAAGAAAGCAAGCTTAATGATAAGAGCTTCATATGTGCTGCAATAAAAGCGCTAGTGTTATAGCTTGATAGTGCTGTAGCTACATATTCATGCTTACGCTTAGCTGCATCTTCATCAGATTGCACCTCATCTTCAATGCGCTGTGTACGTTCAGCGACGTTTACAGCTTCTTTCATCTCATCACTAAGTAAGACATCATCAGAACCAACTGCAGCGCCACTTGAAGCGGCACCATTGGTCTTCCTCGTCGCTTTAAGAGCTACAGCCTCATTAGCTGCTATATTGGCTGATTCCTTAGTGGCGCTCGTACCCTCTTTATTTAAAACTGTATCAAAGGCACCTTTCTTGGTATGAGTAAGTCTGTAGTGCCTCGAGAGCACATGCAACAAGTACAGTGGCAAAATGATAGGCAAGAGCAAAATCAGTGGCGATGCAATCAAACAGTAAATTGGACAGAGCAAATACCATGGCAAGGTCTTGCTATAGCCAGTAAGTCCGGTAAACAAGGCCGCTAATGGTCCGCCTATTCCTGTAGTAATTGGTGAAGGAAAGATTGAGCTCATACCAATTTGTCCTGTTGATTAACGATGCCAAAGTGAAAAGTTATCTTAGACGCTCATAAAAGCAACGTCAATTGCCATCATGCGCAAGCAAATGCGGGGCTGTTTATGGACATCCGCACAAGCAACCGCTAGATAATTGCTGTTAGAGACTGCTTGGCAATTGTATTCTTGGCATGTCTATCATACGCAATCTATCTTAGCTAAGACTTTAAGTAAGCAAGATAGCGCTGTTGAGAGTGCTAATTGAGGGACATGCTTTGTGGCGTAGTTTGAGGTTATGGGCAGGATTGAGCCGATGGTTGGGATGAATTTGGGTGGCCTAAAAGCAACAAAGCCGTCTTACTTTGAGCAAGACGGCTTTGTGTTTAGTTAAAGATCAAGCTATATGCTGATGCTTTAGATTCCCGATACGAGAACTGCGATGATAATCATCACTTGAGGCGAGAGGATACGCAAGAACATGGTTACTGGGTAAACAGTTGCATAACCTAATGAAGAAGCCTCTGGGTTTGAGTGCAGACCGTTAGCAAAAGCAAGTGCTGGAGGGTCTGTCATGGAGCCAGCGATCATACCGCACAGCACGAGGTAGTTAACCTTGGAGATCTTGTAAGCAAGGATACCTACAGTGATGATTGGGATGAAGGTAATTAAGCTACCGCACAGCATCCAAGTTAAGCCTGGGCCTTGAGTTAAGGTTGCCCAGAAACCGTTTGCACCTGCGCAAATACCTACGATAGATAAGAACAGGGTAATACCGATTTCACGCAGGGCTGACAGACCAGCTGCTGGCATGTACCAACGAATGCGTCTAAAGGTCCAACTCTCACCAAAACGAGCCAGTAAAATAGCCATAACCAGAGGGCCACCAGCAATACCAAGCTTTAAAGGAGCAGGAACGCCAGATACTGGAATTGGGATGGAGCCAAGGAGAATACCTAAGAAGATACCAATGAAGATTGGTAACATGGCAACCTTGTGCAGCTCAACAACGGAGTTACCTAAGATCTTAGAAGCGGCATCAATGTGCTCTTTAGTACCGATAACGTTTAAGTAATCACCAAACTGCAGCTTCATGTCGTGTGATGGAATAAATTGCACACCAGCACGGATGAGTCGAGAGGTTACGATATCAAAACGCTCTTCTAAGTGCAGTGACTCAAGTGGCTTACCAATGATGAGGTTATTGGTTACTAAGATACGCTTAACGGTCTTGTTAGTACCACGAGTAGTGGTGAACACGCTATCTGCGATCTTACCAACTAAGGTAGTAGTCTCATCAAGGTGCTCTTTGTTACCCACTAAGTGCAGCACGTCGTTTTCGTGGATGATAGTATCGTTGTGAGGAACAATCAGCTCGTTGCCACGCTTAATACGTGAGCATACTATGTGCTCTTCGCGGATACCAGCAATATCGCCAAGCTGCTTTTCAAAGAACTTGTCGTTGAGCACAGTTACGTTAGTAGTAACGATAGTGCCCTGACCAGCGCTCTTAGACTCTAAGTACTTACGGCCTTCTTCTTCAATGTTAACGCGGAAGAAGACACGAATTAAAATCATGGTCAGTAAGATGCCGCATACACCAAATGGGTAAGCCATTGCGTAAGCTGATGGAACCACAAAGGTGTCGAAGCCATCTGCCTTAGCATCGATGCCTTGCTCAGCTAGGACTGTCTGCATATCTGTAATCATCTGATTTGCAGCGCCCAGGGCAGGGGTATTAGTGATTGCACCAGAGTACATACCCACCATGGCGTCGATCTTTACGATACCGATGAAGTGGAGAGATAAAGCAACGGTACAACCCATTACGATGATTACAACGACCCAGCCGATTAACTTTGCGCCCATAGAACGTAATGAGGCAAAGAAGCTTGGACCAACCTGTACACCAATGGCATAGACGAACAAGATCAGACCGAACTCTTGAACGTAGCCTAAGATTTCACCCTCTGAGGTTAAGCCATCTGAAGTTCTGACAGTAAGACCGAACCACTCGTTGAAGAAGTGACCAACCAAAATGCCTGAGAACAGGACACCGCCGATACCTAAGCCGATACCGCGATAACGCACTTCACCTAGCAAAATACCTAAGATGGCAGCTAGAGCGACAGTCAGCGTTAAAAAAGGAATTGTTGCCATAAACTTTTCCTAACCAAACACCTGCCGTACTAAAAGCCTGATGGCCTAAAAGCACAGATTGCAAACATACAGCTATAAATCAAGGGCAGTTTTGGGCGCTGATTAAAACCATCAGCTTGAAAAGAGCGCACAAGATTTGTAAGTAGCCTCAGTTATACCAAGACTAAACTTACTTAAGCTGCTGAGAGTTCGAAGAGCAACTATCCCCAAGGAGTTCTCATTTAGCTCACCTTAGAGCCTTCTACTGCAAATCTTTGCACAATAAGAACTTTTGCGTTGCTGCAACAAACTATCACTCGACTACTGCAAGTTGCAAAAAATAATCACGCTATAGGCTGCAAAACCATAGCTTCAAGCTGTGGTCATAAACAAGCAAACTTTTGTTCAAAACCTGATATTTATGCTGTTTATTAGCAGCAAACATCAGTTTTGGCAGCGTAGTAAGTTTTGCAATCATGTCAGTTGCAACTTGTTATTTTCGTCAATTCTGTGACTTAAAGCAAGGTTATTTATATCTAAGTGATCCTAACTTCATTGTTTCATTGCCATCACAAAAATTGAAGTGAAATATCGCTCCCCAAAACATGGCACGAATAACCGCATAGCAATAGGCTTTCTACAAAATTTTGCAAAAACTCAGCGGCGTTCTTGCTTTTTTGCATCACCATAGAGCACAAGAGCGAAATAACCTGTTAAATCTTTAATAAACCTTGCAAATAAGCCAATTAACATAACTAAAAAGCTTAAAACTCTCTCTGCAAAATATTGTATTGCTTTGTGCACAATTTATGTGCATACAATTCCCATCATTCTATTTGTAAGATGCCTTTGTACGGATATAAGCTTGTATTTATCGCAAAAGGAAGTTATGCAAAAATTTGCAGTAAAACTTGCATGAAAATAATGCAACCACATCACCCTACTTACACCAACTACTGTTAATTGCTCCCTGCTAGCAATCAGCAACAGCTACCACTTACACAAGTCACATCCGATAGTTAGACAGTGTAGAATTTGATGTGTAGTTTTTCTTGAGCCCCCTTTTTTATTGGTTTAACATGCACAGCTTAACACAGCCATAAGCTGACTTTCGGAGATCATCAAAATGGGTGCTCATAACATCAAACAGACAACTCTTTCTTCTGAGCTTGCAGATCTCATTTCTAGCAAGCAAAACGAGCTAACACGGGAGCAGGTTGAGGCTATAGGCAGAATCCTCAATTCCCCTTCTGACAGCTCGACCGACACTAAAGCACCTGTAGCCGACTC
>NZ_AXWV01000021.1 GCF_000482845.1 Anaerobiospirillum succiniciproducens DSM 6400 | reverse complement strand
TCTAGATTTTCTTTCTTTCTTTACCACTCCTCTGTTTTTGTCTTTCAAATATGCGCGGACAGTAGGCTGAGATATTTGTAGAGTTTCAGCAATGTCCTTCACTGAATGTCCATCTGCATGGAGCTCTCTAAGCTTTAATTGTTGCTTTTCACTAATCATAAACTATTAATGGCAAATGTAATAAGGGCCAGTAAGATATAGAAAAAAAAGCTAAAACGAAAGAAAAATTTTTAAAATGCACTTAAAATCGTGATAGTGCTCACAAAAATAGCAGAAAGTTCATACTGTCACTGTGCAGGAAAAAAACATTGCCCACAACAGTGCTATTGATGAGATCGACCGCTACTTAGATGCAAGACCAAATCTTAAGATCGATAGCGCTGCAATTAACGATCTTGATGACACCATCAATGCTTTGCAAAAGTTAGCTGATCATCGCAAGCAAAAGGAAATGGGCGAGGGTAATAGCAAAGCCGATGCTATCTACAGACAAAAGCGTAGTGAATACCTTAGCGAGTACACTGATGTAGATACAATTAAATCAGACGGGTCATTCGATAGCCTGTATGATAGTACTCATGAGTATGCTCAAAAGAATAATGTAAATCTTGATATCAATATAGCTAAATTACTTAGCCCTCAAGAAAAACGCGATTTACATAATCTCATAGAAAAAGACTTCAAAATCAAACGCCCTGAGCTTGATGCAACCGACTATACTCTTGCTGCGACATGCGGTCTTATTGCCGGCATTGTAGATGTGATCTTTGTTGGTGCCCCTGGTGAAGGTGTCATTACCAAGAAAGTTGATGCAGCTGTCAATAAGGCTGTAGAGGGCTTTGCTCGCTTTCATGGATGGCCAAATGGCAAAGATATAGACTCTATGTCAAATCCTACTGCAAGTGCTATTGGCTATTTAGAGCGTATTTACAAGGTTAACTATGATCAAAGTATTAGTACGCAAGTAGATAGACAGTTTCATCTAAGCCCAAGTAACCACCACCTTAAGAACTTAGCTCACTCACCGGATCTCATTGGCTTGTTCTTCTCTATCGTAGATCAGTTTAACAGTACTTCTCATTTTGCCTCGAGCGGTCAAATCTTTGTTATTGACACTGACACTATGGAGCTAAAAGGAACAACCATTGTAGGAAAAATCCTATGCGGCATTGCCAATTGGTTTGGCCATCTCATGTCAGATGTCGCTGGCTCCTCAGGTGCACAAGGACGTGGTAGCGGCATTCCGATTCCGTTTTTCAACCTCACACAAATATTTGGTAACTTCGGCTCCTTTGGCCAACATCGCCAAGACTTTTCAACCATTTGCTCACAAGTGTTCGAAAAGGGCTACGACTTCCGTCATGGCATTGCGCTAGCTGTGCCTGTATTGCTATGTGAAGGCTTAGTGCGTCTTGTCAGAACCATTAAGATTGTGTACATCGACAAAAAGCCATTTGATCTTTCACTTATCTCTGCTACTAATGCAGAGACACGACGCATGTTACTAGTTGCCCAAGGAGCACTGTTAGCGGTGGACTTCACCGATGCATTTATACGTTCCAAAGGCTCAATTGTTAACCTGCTCCTGCGCACTAACATCATCGCCTTATATCGCTTCTCATACCTCTCTTACAAAGAAGCTTGCGAGTACCTACTCAAAGGATATATTGACGAGGATAAGGTCAATAAGTACCTAGATGAAGAGTACAACCGTCTACTAAAAGACCTCAAACGCTTTGGTACATAATTGCACTTACCCACATCAAATTAAGATCATGGCAGGCCTTTGACATAAACAAAGCCCCGAAAATAAAGATCGTGACGAGTCCTTTGACATAAACAAAGCCCCGCATGATTAAGATCATGCGGGGCTTTTTATGTGGCCTAAGGAATGTAGCTCCTTAGGCGAAAATGTACTGTAGTGTAAATGCAGCTAGCTTTTGACTGCAGCTACTCCTTGCTTACGGTCTTATTAAGATCGCTAAAGCGAGTCATGTTAAGAAGCAGGAAGTTGCCAGATACGTTCTTTGAGTGAGCAACCATTTCCTTAGAATGTGAGATTGGCAGGATGCCATAGTCTTCAACTAAGATCTTCTGGGCTTGTTGATAGAGCTTGTTGCGAGCTTCACCGTTAGGAGTTGTAACTGCCTTGGCAATTAACTCATTGAATTTCTCGTTCTTGTATAAGCCCTGGTTTGATACAGGATCATCGGTGCTAAAGATGCTAATGTAGTTATCAGCGTCACCATTGTCACCGCCCCAACCGATAAATGCGATATCCCAATTGTCGGTTAAGAGCTTAGCGCGGTAAGTACCCCAGTCGTATACGACGATATCGAGCTTCACACCAACCTTATCTAAATAAGACTGTACAGCCTCAGCTAAAACCTGACCACCAACAGTGTTGTAGAAACGAGCGTTGGAATAAGTCATAGCGGTAAGCTTAGTAATGCCTTTTTCCTTGAAGAACTTCTTAGAAGCCTCAGGATCATAGGTTGAGGATACCAAGTTCTTATCAAAACCAGGCATCCAAGATGGCATATATGAAGGAGCGTAATCTGCATAGCCCTTGTAGAGAGTCTGTACCAGCTCAGGAACGTTGATAGCCTGAGAAATAGCCTTACGCACTGCTACATCCTCGGTTACGTAGCCCTTGCGGAAGTTATAGACCATGTAGTTAGTATTGTTACCCTCAACAGTGAAAATCTCACCACCACTAGCCTTAATCTCTTCGATAACATTGCCATCGATACCGTTGATGATGTCAACCTCACCGTTCTTTAACGCAACTACACGAGCTGAGGTCTCTTTCATGATGCGGTAAATAACGTTCTGAACCGGAGCCTTCTCACCCCAGTACTCATCATTACGTGTGAGCACGATCTGCTGACCACGATCCCATGCAACAAAGCGATATGGGCCAGTACCAACAGGATTCTGCATCAGGCTGTTGTTGTACTTCTTAAGCGCAGTTGGAGAGGCAATAGGAGCAGCAAAGGTCATAGCCATGAGATTTAAGAATGGAGTTAATGGCTTTTTGAGAGTGATTCGTAAGGTGTACTCGTCAACTACCTCAGTCTTTGCAATGCCGTCTAATACGAGAGGGGCATAAGACATCTTCTCAACGCGGTTCTCAGGGCTCTGACGATCAAAGTTAAACTTTACAGCCTCAGCATTAAATGGGGTACCGTCATGGAACTTAACGCCCTTGCGTAAGTTAAAAGTGTAAACAAGACCATCATCTGAAATAGTCCAGCTTTCAGCTAAAGCAGGCTCAACCTCTACAGTTCCTTTCTTAAAACGCAGTAATGACTCGTAGATGTTGATATTCATATTAGCTGAATCCATATCGTCAGCTAAAGCTGGATCGATACCTAATGGTTCAGTTGAAGTAGCAAAGAAAATGTTATCCTGCGGAGCGCGGGAAATTGGAGCTGCAGATACTGCGCCGGCGGTAACTGAAACCGCTACTGCTGCGGCGAGCAGGGACTTGAGTAATGCCTTCATATTAATAGCAATCCTAAATGACTCATGATCAAATAAGCAATTAGTGTTAGCTTTAGCAATCGATCATGGTAGTTAATCTCTCTGCCGCCTAATACTATCTGAAAAGCTGTGCATGATATGGTCGGCAGGACGGAACACCGTCTTTTGTCGGGATGAAAATCCGTCTTACTGTGCATACATTCTTATTTAAGGCTTTATCACAAGCAATATATTCACAATATTAGTGCATCATATATTTAAGTGCACCACAACGAAACATTTAACAAACAAACTCATGATTTTGTACGTTTTAAAATATGTACACCTAGCAGCATCACCCAATTCAAAGCTTACCTCTCTATGTATAGCCACATATGTATCGCATATATAAGCGCTTGCTAACTTAAGAGATCACGCAATTAATCTACAGTTGCTACCATCAATATGAGCTAGCCTAACTAACGCTAAAAGAACACCCCTACTCAAATTTATGTAGCAAGCTACCTACCTTAAGCCCTGAAAAACATTAAAAAACAAAATTTTGCCACCAAACAGTGCACGGTTTCACACTCACTTCACCCAACAGCTCAGTGCTATAGCTAAGTGGACTCACTTAACGACCATGCATCTTTTAACTGTTAATTGCCACAAGATCATGTGACTTTTGAGGTAGGCCTCTGCTTTATCTATGTAGCGATCAATGCAAAAAGTCCACAAATTCCTAGGCAAACATATACCCTGCTCCACAAATGCCCAGGCTCACATCTACCATGCTCCACAAATGCCCTGGCTAACATATAACCTGCTCCACAAAAGCAAAAGCCCCGCACAAGGTAGCTTTACCTGGCGGGGCTTTTTGAAGTTCTACTCTAAAGTGTTCTGACTTTAGTTAGCTTTTAGAGAGAACTACTCTTTTTTAACATAACGGAAGTAGATAACACTTAAGGTGTTTAAAGGACCGCTGATGTTTGGACGGTAAGCAAGTAAATCCTTTGGATGAGATAAAGGCAGCACACCTACGTCTTCAGCAAGAATGCGATCTGCCTGCTTGTACATCTCAACACGCTTTGGACCTTCTGGAGTACGTGCAGCCTCTACAACGAGCTTACGGAACTCATCGTTCTTCCACAGACCGTTATTAGCAACTGGGTCATCGTTAGCGAAGATGTTGATGAAGTTATCAGGATCGCCGTTATCACCAGCCCAACCTAAGAAGCTTAAGTCCCAGCTGTCGGTTAAGAGCTTGCCACGATAAGTGTTGTAGTCGTAAACGATGATATCAGCCTTAACGCCTACCTGAGCTAAGTATGACTGAATAGCCTCAGCTAATACCTGACCACCTGCAGTGTTAGATGGACGTGTATTTGAGTAGGTCATGATCTTGAGTGACTTGATGCCCTTTTGCTCAAAGAACTTCTTGGCTGCCTCAGGATCGTACTGTACTGGCTTGGTGTTTGGATCATAGCCATCCATGAAAGAAGGGAACCAAGTTGGAGCATACAGTGAGTAGCCCTGATAGAGAGACTCAACTAATGAAGGAACGTCGATTGCCTGTGCAATAGCCTTACGAACCTCACGATCCGCACACATAAAACCATCACGTGTGTTGAAGAGCATGTAGTTGGTAGATGGGCCTTCTTCAGCGTAGATCTTACCGCCGTTCTTCTCGATCTCAGGAATTACGTTAGGATCGATAGCGGTGATAATGTCAACCTCACCGTTCTTTAAAGCAACTACACGAGCAGAAGTATCCTTCATAACGCGGTAGATAACGTTCTGAATTGATGGCTTCTCACCCCAGTAGTCTTCATTGGTGGTTAAGATAATCTGCTGACCACGATCCCAAGCAAATAACTTGTATGGACCGGTACCAACTGGCTTATCCATAACGCTGTTGTTACCAGCCTTAAGAGCAGTTGGGGATACGATTGGAGCAGCAAACACCATTGCCATGTTACGCAGGAATGGAGTTGAAGGGTTCTTTAACTTAACTGCAACAGTGTACTCATCTACTACAGTAGTGGACTCAACGTCGCCAAACACAAATGGAGCATAGGACATCTTTGGAACAAGATTCTCTGGGCTCTGGCGATCGAAGTTGAACTTAACAGCTTCTGCGTTAAATGGAGTGCCATCGTGGAACTTAACACCCTGACGGAGCTTGAAGGTGTAAGTTAAGCCATCTTCTGAGATAGTCCAGCTTTCAGCTAATGAAGGCTCAACTTCAGTGCTAGCAGGCTTAAAGCGCAGTAATGACTCGTAGATGTTGCACAGGATATTGCCTGAATCGTTATCATCTACTAATGCTGGATCTAAACCAGCAGGCTCGGTACCAGTAGCGAAGAAGATGTTGTCTTGTGGCTTGCGTGACATGGCTGCATCAGCGCTGACAGCTGAGAAGCTGAACATCAGAGCCATAGCAGAGGCCAGCAAGGTCTTGCGTGAAATAAACTTCATAGCAAAATCCTAAATCCAAATAACACATAAACCGTGGTCTATAACCACTAAGAGATACTTGCGATCTTGTCGATCGCAGCGATCTTTGGCAGTAAAGTTTTACCACCGTAAAAAAACATTGTGACTTGCCAATCTAAATAGCATTGCATGACAACACCAATCGTATCGAGCATGGATAAAATCAACATGCTAGTTATGGATAATACGCAGAGGAGAAGTTAACCCCACTCTAAAAGTGCGCCAGATTGCAAATCAATAGCAAGCCATTTTCGTGGACGTAAATACAAAAAGCAAGCCAAATTAAAGGCAAATGAGATACTCTACATAAAATTACTTAATAAGCATAAACATCAAAGCCATCATAGCTAATTAATAGCAACTATATGCCTTACACCAGCCCAAAAACGCCATAACAAGCAATAACAAATTTGCCATGACCTACTCTTTTTTGCCATAAGAGCACTCTGTTTTAGCTTGCTAACTGAACGATCGCGCAACCTCTCTTTTCTTTGATTTAAGAGCCACAAGGGAAAGCTGCACCAAGTACAAAACAATCGCAAGGAAATGCGGACCTTGGTAAGGTAACCGTCAATGAATGAAAGATGCGCATGGGAAGTTAAGCGCAAAGGAAAGGCGCATCTTGGTAGGCAATCGCAAAGGAATGATCCCTTGGTAAGGATGTAATTGTGGCCATGGTCAGGGCCAATGAAAAAGCCAGCATAAGCTGGCTTTCAAAGTGACAGGCATCTAGCCTCAAGGGCGTGAATTTTAGGCTAGATTATTTGTTGATGAAAGCGTTGGCGATCGCTCTTGCCTTACTATCAATTGCCATGATCTCTTCAAGCTCGTAGGCATCAGTACCTGAAATGCTTGAAAGAACATGATCAACTGTATGCGCAATTGCCTTGAAACTAATACGCTTAGATAAGAAAGCAGCTACTGCAACCTCATTAGCTGCATTTAATGCAGTGGTCATAGCCTGACCTTGCTTAGATGCCTCAATGCCCATGAACAGACATGGATAGCGCTCTTTTTCAGGCTGCTTGAAAGTAAGCTGACTTATCTTAGTAAAGTCTATTGATTGAACAGAGGTAGTCATGCGGTTTGGATAAGCCATAGCAAGACCGATTGGGGTCTTCATATCTGGCTGACCAAGCTGCGCAAGTACTGCACCATCCTCATAGGACACCATGGAATGGATTACTGACTGAGGGTGAATAATGACCTTTACCTGATCGCTTGAGGCGTTAAACAGATAACGTGCCTCAATATACTCTAAAGCCTTATTCATCATCGTGGCAGAGTCTACTGAGATCTTAGGCCCCATAGACCATACTGGGTGATTAACGGCTTTTTCAGGAGTTACATTATCTAGCTCTGCAAGATCGCAATTTAAAAATGGACCACCTGATCCTGTAAGCAAGATCTCTTTAACGCCTACACTTGCAAGATCGCAAGTACCCATTCTTGATTGCTCTGATGGTGGCAGGCATTGAAAGATAGCTGAGTGCTCACTATCAACTGGCAGTACTTGAGATCCATGCTTGGCAGCCATATCAAAGAACAGCTGGCCACTCATGACCAAGGCTTCTTTATTGGCAAGACAAATACGACAACCTGTCTTAATGGCATTTAACAGTGGCTTGAGACCGGCAGCACCGACAATAGCTCCGACCACCATATCAGCACCACCATCGCCAGAGAGCTCAGTTACACCCTCACTACCAACTAATATATCTGTAGTGGCAGCAAGATCTGGACATTGTGCAGTTAATCTTTCCATGAGCTTGTTGGCAGCCATAGCATCAGACATTGCTACGCGAGCAGGTTTAAACTTTTTGATAAGCTCAAACATACGATCGCAATTGCCACCAGCGGCTAAGCCGTGAACCTCAAACTCATCAGAGTGCAATTCCAGGAGATCGCAAGTAGCATCACCAATGGAACCTGTAGCTCCAAGTAGTGTTACCTTTTGTCTCTTACATTGCGACATTAAACAACTCTCCGCTTACTAACCAGTAAACACCCAAGAAGACTGGCACAGCAGCGGTTTGCGAATCTAAACGATCAAGCATACCGCCATGTCCTGGCAAGATCTTTCCGGAGTCTTTAATTCCAACTAGACGCTTGAGCATGCTTTCCATTAAGTCGCCAAAAGTAGAGAGCACAATGGCACCAAAGGCTGCAGCAAGGAAGGCAAGCTCGTCTTTACCGAATACTGAGTAGTAATTGTAATACTTAGCAATGTACATAACTACGATCGCAAGCACGATACCGCCATAGAGTCCTTCATAAGTTTTCTTAGGACTAACCTCTGGCATAAGTTTAGTCTTACCAAGAGCACGGCCAGTGAAATAAGCACCACTATCTGCAGCCCAAACTAAGGCCATTACAGAAAGTAATAAATAGGCACCTTCGTTGTAATCTTGAGCATAGTTAGTAGCACGTAAGATAAGCAGGCCTTGCAAGAAAGGAACGAGAGTAAATAAGCCAACTACGCAGTTAATGACCTTATTCTCATGCCACTTCACATTAGCTGGATAGCTCTTCACTAAGAAGATAGCTAAAGCCCAAAATGGCAGCGCAATGACCACCACATACTTCATGTATACAGGCACACCGCTTTCGATGTACTCACCTGGAGGGGCAATAGCGAACATGGCAGTTGCAGCTGCAGCAGCAAGTACCACAAACGGAATACGGCTCTTGAATTTAAGCAGTGGGCCCATTTCATAGGCACATACCATGTAGATAAACAATGCACCCATGGTAAAGATGGCAAAGTCAGTAAAGAAGAGCCACACAACGGCCAGAGCAATAAGAACAACGCCAGTTGCAATACGAACGCCCATACATATCCCTCAAGTGAATCCAAGCCTAACAATGAAACAACACACTATAAAAGCACTCAAGAGCAGATGTCTAAAGAGACTATCAAGTGCGCTCATAACCTAATCTTGACTAAGTTATATGAACATTAGGCTGCAATGACAGCTAACAATCCTCAAAGATAAAACGGATATAACGCGATGCCATCAAAGAAAAACTTCGTGCATTGTAACATCACGCAATGAGAATTTCTCTTTACCAACACGTTCAAGTACAACAAAGCTAAATATCAACAGCGCCATCTACAAGAATGATATGGGCTATTGATGTGGTCTATAAAGCTACTTACTTATGTGTGCGTTTAGATAAACGAAATGAAGTGAAGCAACTTAAGGCTTTGCTTGAGAGGGATTTGGCTAGTAGCTTATGGCTGATAATTAGCCTATAAGCCTCTCAAAGGCAGCATGTTAATCGTATAGCAGCGACAACACTAGCGTCTCTTAATGAGGCTAAGTAAAAAATAGCCTGGATAGTAGCAACAGCGCTAAAAGTAAAGGCATTGGCTAACGCACAAGCAACGCATTGGCAAAGGCATGGACTTACGCACAAGCAAGGCATGGGCTTACGCGCTAGCAATGCACGGGCAAAGGAATTGGATAATGCACAAGTAAATGCATTGGCTATGCATTGGCAATGCTTAGTTGGAGTTCTTAGGCTTTAGCAGCTACTTGCTCGGAGGTCATACCAAAGCGACGCTCGCGACCATTGAAGTAGTTAAGAGCTTTATCAAACTCTTTTTCATCAAAGTCTGGCCATAAGGTATCAGTGACATAAAACTCACTGTAGGCGCATTGAAAAAGTAAGAAGTTTGAGATACGACATTCACCACCAGTACGAATGAGCAAATCGACATCTTGTGCGACGCACAGACGCTCTTGCATTGCCTCTTCGGTGATATCTTGCTCTGAAATCTTGCCGTTTTTAAGATCAATAGCTAATGACTTGGCAGCTTGCATCAATTCCCAACGACCGCCATAGTTAATAGCGATATTAAGAACCATTCTTTGATTATTGCAAGTGAGGCTAACAAGCTCATCAATAGCTTCATTAAGGCGGGATGAAAACTTACTAAGATCACCGATGAATTGAACTTTGATACCGTTGTCATGCAGCCTATCGCGCTCAGACTTGAGTACCTTGGCAAAGAGGTCCATAAGACCACTTACTTCATCTTGAGGTCTACGCCAGTTTTCTGATGAGAAAGCGAATAAGGTAAGAGTTTGGACACCTTTTGCGACAGCTGTCTCTACAGCACGCGTGACAGCCTGAGCGCCTCGACGATGACCCATTAACCTGATCATCCCGCGCTTCTTGGCCCAGCGTCCATTGCCGTCCATGATAATTGCAAGATGGCGAGGCGCCTTTGCCTCGCCATGATTATTTGAACTGTGCATGAGGAGTTAACTAGATTTCCATTAACTCTTTTTCTTTAGCAGCTAAGATGTCCTCGCACTGCTTGATAGCAGCGTCGGTTAACTTCTGAATCTGCTCTTCTCCGGACTTGAGCTCATCTTCAGAGATAGCCTTGTCCTTCTGCATGTTCTTTAAGCTCTGGTTAGCATCGCGACGTACGTTACGAATCTCAACACGAGACTGCTCAACTTCGCCACGAACAACCTTAACTAAGTCCTTACGGCGCTCTTCAGTTAAAGGAGGAAGAGGAACACGGATGTCTACGCCTGCAACAACTGGGTTTAAGCCAAGCTCGGACTTTTGAATTGCCTTCTCAACGTCCTTGATAGCATTACGATCAAATACGGTGAGCTTTAAGGTACGGGCATCTTCAACGTTGATCTGAGCGACCTGACGCAGTGGAGTTGCGCTACCGTAGTAGTCAACCATAATGCCGTCTAAGATACCAGGCTGAGCACGGCCAGTACGAACTTTGTTCAGTCGTGAGGATAAAGACTCAACAGCCTTCTTCATGCGCTCCTGAGCATCATTCTTAACGTCATTAACCATAAATAATCTCCTGTTAAGAGATGAGGGTACCCTCATCTCCTCCGGCGGCAGCATTTAACAGAGCACCTTCCTTTGTCATGTTGAACACACGGATATTCATACCGTGGTCACGAGCAAGAGCAAAGGCGGTCAGATCCATAACCTCAAGTTCCTTTTGCAGAACTTCTTTGTAAGTTAAGGCCTTGTAGAGGGTGGCGTTTGGATCCTTGAAAGGATCGGCACTGTACACACCGTCTACCTTGGTGCCCTTTAAAACTTCGTCACAGTGCAATTCTACAGCACGTAACACCGCTGCAGTATCGGTGGTAAAGAATGGAGAGCCTGTACCACCAGCACAAATGAGCACTGCACCGCGCTCTAAAATCTCACGTCCTGCTTGGGCTTGGTACTGAGTAGTAATGGAATCAATGCCTTGAGCAGACATGAGTACACACTCACTACCTTGACGAATCAGCTCATCACGCATGGCTAAACCGTTAATTACGGTAGCTAGCATACCCATATGATCGCCTACAGTACGATCCATACCTGCCTTTTGCAGGGCTGCACCACGGAAGATGTTACCACCACCGATTACTAAGGCAACCTGGACATTGCGATTCTTAATATCAATGATATTACGAGCCATAGCTGACAGAATCTCAGGCTCAATGCCAAACTGAGTAGCACCACCTAAAGCTTCACCTGACAGCTTGATTAAGATACGACGTTGAGATTTAAGTGACGAAGTCATCTGCTATGCCTCTATTACTTGTTGGCAGCAGCTGCGATCTGAGCCTGAACCTCAGCAGCGAAGTCGTCTTCCTTCTTCTCGATGCCTTCGCCTACTTCTACACGGATGAATGACTTAGCAGTAGCACCGTGCTGCTTGAGCATTTCGCCAACAGATACAGAAGGATCCATTACGAATGGCTGACCGGTTAAGGAAACTTCACCGGTGAACTTCTTCATGCGGCCCTCAACCATCTTCTCGGCGATCTCTTTTGGCTTGCCAGAGTTAACAGCGATCTCGATCTGGATCTGACGCTCTTTCTCAACAACATCAGCAGATACGTCTTCTGGGTTAACGAAATCTGGCTTGGAAGCGCAAACGTGCATAGCAACGTTCTTAGCAAGATCAGCGTCACCGCCTTCTAATACGGTAACAACGCCGATGCGCTTGTTGGAGTGAACGTAGATACCTAATACGTCACCGGTAACGCGGAAGATACGACGGATGCCTAAGTTCTCACCGATCTTAGCAATTAAAGCGGTTAAAGCCTCACCAACGGTCTGCTTGTCGTCGTACTTAGCAGCCTTTAAGGTCTCAACGCACTCGCCTTCGGTCTTTAATGCGATCTGAGCAACCTTCTCAGCGAACTCTACGAACTCTGCATTCTTAGCAGCAAAGTCGGTCTCAGAGTTAACCTCAACTAAAACAACCTGATTGCCTTCGTGAGCGGAAACGATGATACCTTCAGCAGCAGTACGAGTTGCCTTCTTAGCAGCCTTTAAAGCGCCAGACTTACGCATCTCTTCGATTGCGGCCTCGATGTTACCGTCGGTAGCAACTAAAGCCTTCTTACAATCCATCATGCCTGCGCCAGTAATGTCGCGTAACTCTTTAACGAGGGCAGCGGTTACGTTAGCCATTGTTCATTCCTTGTGTAGTTTTGAAAAAGGCAGGGGGTAACCTGCCTTTGTTTAGAAATCTGACCTCGGGCCGTATGTACGAGCAGCTACGAAATAATATGTAGTCATGATCATCGTTTTAAGCCCAGTCATATGACACAAGCAAGGACACTGTTAGGAGCAAATATTCATAACAGCGTCGCTTGCTTGAAGGTGTAATTCTCTATTGCTAAAGATAGTCAACAACTACCTTCAGTAAGATTAAGCCTGAGCTTCCTCAGCCTTAACCTCAGCCTCAACTGGCATCTCAGCCTCAGCACGAGCCATAGAAGCACGAGCAGCGTTGATTGCCTCAACAGCGCCCTTTAAGTAGAGGTCGATAGCGCGGATAGCATCGTCGTTACCTGGGATTACGTACTGAACGCCATCTGGGGAAGAGTTGGTGTCAACTACAGCAACAACGTCGATACCGAGGTTGTTAGCTTCCTTAATAGCGATGTGCTCTACTTCAGCATCGATAACGAATAATGCATCTGGAAGGCCGCCCATGTCCTTGATACCGCCTAATGAACGGTTGAGCTTCTCGAGCTCACGGGTACGTAATAAAGCTTCCTTCTTGGTCAGCTTATCAAAGGTGCCGTCAGCAGACTGGATCTCAAGCTCCTTTAAGCGCTTGATTGACTGACGAACAGTCTTCCAGTTGGTGAGCATGCCACCTAACCAGCGGTGATCAACGTAGTACTGATCGCAAGCCTGAGCAGCTGGACCAACCTTGTCAGAGGCAGCGCGCTTGGTACCAACGAATAAGATCTTGCCCTTCTTAGCAACAGTTGAACCTAAGAAGTTAAGAGCGTCTTCGTAGCACTTAACAGTCTTCTCGAGGTTGATGATATGTACGCCATTACGAGCACCGAAGATGTACTGCTTCATCTTTGGGTTCCAGTAACGGGTCTGGTGACCGAAGTGAACACCGGCCTGTAACATATCACGCATCGAAATATTTGACATTTAAGTATACCTATCTTGTAGTAGTGGGTTATGCCTCCACTGCTCCGCCTAACAAACCGTACGCTTAAAGACTATCGTTTATCTCATCCTTTATACCGCTATTGCTAAAGAGTGGTATCAGCGTCGACATCTTAGCGCCGACGCTTAAATCATCCCACTGCCCTCTACATCATGGTAACCATGACCTTGTAATGCAATACGAAATAACTCTAGGTGAGATTAAAGCCTGCTATCCCTCCGCCGTAGACAGATTAAAAAGATTAGCTAACACTCCACGTCAGTTTACTCTTTAAACAAGACTAGCTTGCTCTATCAGTACGGTCTTACACTCGATAGCTTGTCTTTAATGGAAGAAGTGTGGTCTCCTAAGATAAAGCCTAAGGCAGAAATGACGGTCAATGGACAAGAAACAGCATTCTTGAACACAGGCTCCAATCGTAGGGCAGCTGCGGTATCCGCAGTGGCTCTACCTGCAAGAACTTAAGGCTTCTCTGCTGCTACCCAGACTCAAACTTTGAAGAGTAAGGGTGACTTTCAGCCGGAGTTTGCAGCGCTACAAGGGCAAGTAAACTAGCTTATATAGCGCATGACCAACTTTAAAAAACGTTCGGCACCCTGTTTTGGCGTTAATGAACAGTGTGTGTTTTTAAACTTGGAGGTTAAAAAAATTCTTCCGCCTCTTACATACAGCCACTCTTTGCTTTTTGCATCTCAAAGAGCTTTTGTATCGAATCTCGTATGAATAGCATTTAGGAGCTATTTCATAGCAAAAGGCACATCATTTTAGCATATAGATTTGTGATTTTGTTAACGCTTTTCTAACTTTTCAACAACTATAAATTAAGTCATACCAGCATGCCATCTCAAGCCTAGATAGATCGCCAGTTGTAGCCTCTTGCTATCTTTTCTTACCACAAATACAACCAACCAAATCTAGCAAAAAAGCATGCACAAGCTACAAAGTAAATTCACAAACTGCAAATGATCTTAAATAATTTAGGCTACACCTTTAGCTCGAATAAAAAACATCTTCATAGCCCATGGTCACTTCTAGCTGCAGCTAAGAACTTGATTGTACCTACTCATGATCCTTAGGCACTTCTAGCTGCAGCTTAGACTTGGCTGTACCGTCTTATGATCCTTAGGATCTTTCTATCTGTTGCTAAGAACTTGATTGTACCTACTCATGATCCTTAGGCACTTTTAGCTGCAGATGGGAACTTAGCTGAGCCTACCTATACCCCTTCGTCACTTCTAGCTGCAGCTAAGAACTTGATTGTGCCAACTTATGATCCTTAGGCACTTTTAGCTGCAGCTGGTGATGTTAATGTGTCTACTTTTGAGCCTGAGGAACTTTTAAACGAAGGCAGCGTTTGGACATAGACTCAGTTCTAAACATGAAAGGTCCAATGTTGTTGATGCGCTCTGCATGATAGAGGAGTTCATCGTCATCCTCTTTTTGCGCGGAAGAACGTTTAGAAGTGTCCTTTGTCGCGATTACACGGCCATCTTGATACTCAACATTGTAAAAAACTGGCTTAGTGTTAGGACTCAGCTCAATCATACGATCACCAATAAGCAGAGCAAAGGTGTTGTTAAGCTGCATGATCGCACGCTCTTTAATATTGTAGTTCGTGAGATCTTGACCAACGTTTGGAACTGATCCCTTGATGCCATTTAAAGCAAGCAAGGTCATACCCATATCAATCTGACTTACTTGGCGGTGATCTACATGAGGCATGACATTAGGAGCAATGATCACAGCCGGGATGGTAAAGTCATCAACAGGAAATTCCATACCTGGTTTTACCGAAGATACGTGGTTAGCGATCACCAAGAAAATAGTATCTTGGTAATAGCCCTCATTAGCAGCTTGTTCTAAGAACTTGCCTAGAGCATAGTCTGCATACTTAGCTGCAAGATCACGATCCTCATTAGTTGTCTCAATGCCATCTAAGCTGACCTTATCGTCAGGAATATCATAAGGATCACGCAGAGAAGTAGTAAGTATTACTGAGAAGAAGTGCTTTGATTGCTTGTGTAAGTCACTATAGTACTGATGAGCTTTGTTAAAGAGATCTTCATCGGACACACCCCACGATCCTACATACTGTGGATCTTCAAAGTCTCTTTCATCGATAACTTTGGCAGTGCCATTATGCATAAAGAATGTTTTCATGTTGTACAGCTGACTATCACCACCATAGATGAATGAGGTGTCAAAGCCATGCTGACTGAAGATCTCAGCTAAAGTGGCATAAGGTGTTTCAGGCTGTACGTGTTGCACGATACTAAGTTGCGAAGACGGAGTGAAAGAGGCTGCAACTGCCTCAATACCACGCGTGGTTCTATGGCCGGTTGCATACATATTTTCAAACCACCAGCCTTTATCACGTAACGCCTCTAAATTTGGTGTTACGCCAATACCACCTTGAGACTTTAAGAACTCGTCGCCTAATGACTCTTCAATAATAATCACTACATTGTATGGATCTTTACGTGGCTTTTTACCTGCCTTAAGCGCGTCATCACGCGATATAGGACGCCGTGTTCCATTGTTAAGGTAGCCATTGTAGATACCATCAACTGGATTAATAAACTGATTGATACGACAAACGAGTCTGCTAGTGTCAGGATCTTGCGCACGTTTAGATAAGCTAAGCACGCCCTCAAAAGCCTGAGCATCTGACATAATCTTATATGTAGAGTCCGCGCCTGCTGTCAGATCTCTTAAGTGGAATGCATCATAGACAATGGTATAGCTTGAATTAAGCGGCAATGCATTGACTAACGGATTATTTGTAAAGGCAACCATTGATGGGTTAAATGGCTTGCTTTCAAAAGAGGAGCGAACACCTAAAGGTATGGTGCACAGTGCGATTAATAGACAAATTACGTTGTACTTAAAACGGCCCTGATGATAGCCACGTAACAATCTTTCACTTAGCTTAAAGGAAATAAACAGTGAAACGATAACGATGATAAAGATCGTTAGCAGCTTAAGCTTATGTCCAGACCAAAGGAGAATGACCAAGTCATCCCATGTGAGCATGTATTGGACGAAAATATAGTTAGGGCGTGTACCAAAGACTTTAATAAACTCTGGGGTCGCTGCCTCATTTAGGATTAAGAATGCAATGGCAAGGCTGCAGTAAACATTTATGCCTACTAAAACCATACGCGGCATTCTCAGATACGGCACTAAAGACAGAAAGATTAGTACCAAAACAGGTAAACCAAATAGAGCGCATACTGAGGCAAAGTCAACTCGAATACCTTGTAGCAAGATCGTAGCAAAACCGCCATCGGGAATACTTTCCCACTGCCATAGCGAAAGAATGAAACGGGACAAACTAAGAATAATCATTGCCGCAAAAGCAATGATAAGCACCGGATTGATGCCGTAACGTCTTAGCCTTCTTAGAGTTTTAAGTGTATCCATAACTACTTCCTTGCCACAAGAATAATGTCCTTAACTTATAAGTTTACACATTCTAATTAGAGCTAAAACGCTATGCCCTATCGACGTGCACAAATAGCTACAAGAGATGCTTTTGCAAGGATTGTCTTTAAGACAAAAAAAAGAGCACAGCCTTTTTAGGGACTGTGCTCTATGTTAGTTAGCTATTGTCAGGAACTTAAGCTGGAGCTGCCTGACAATATCGCAAGTTTACGATTCTTATTTGCTTCACTAATAAATTAGTGATTCTCGTGAAGCTTGAAACGTGCGAGGTTCTTAACCAGATCGCCGATGGAGTCAACAGACTCGTCACAACGAGCTACTGAGTCCTCAGCAGAGTGTACGATTTCCTCGGTGTCAGAGGTAATCTTCTGCATGTTTGCAGAAATCTCAGAGGTAGCAGTAGTCTGCTGCTCTGCAGCGGTCGCAATCATGCGAATCTGATCATTAACCTGAGCAACGAAGTTGATGATGCTATTGAGGGTATCCTCAATTCGTGCAGCACGATCAGCAACAGCATTGATCTTCTCTACAGATGCGCTCATAGAGCTGGTTGCCTCAGAAGCATCCTTCTGAACCTGGCTAACCATTGATGAAATCTCTTGAGTAGATGCGGAGGTACGAGATGCCAGAGCACGAACTTCATCAGCAACCACGGCAAATCCACGGCCAGCCTCACCAGCACGAGCAGCCTCAATTGCAGCATTAAGAGCAAGTAAGTTAGTCTGAGCAGCAATCTCGTCAATGGTGCCAACAATAGAACCAATCTTCTGAGTCTGGTCAGCTAAAGCCTGAACCTTAGCAGCATCATTGGTGGTGTAGCTAGACTGATCACGAATATCCTTAATGGTAGTACGGATCAGCTTTACACTCTCCTGTGTTACGTTGCTTGACTGGTCGGCAAGTACTGCAGCACGCTCACAGTTAGCAGCAATTTCCTGAGTAGTAGCAACCATTTCGTTTGATGCTGCAGCAACAGAGATAGCCTGCTGCTCAGCCTCACGGGAGGCATCCATAATTGAGTTGGCTGCGATCTTGGTGTCCCTTAACTCCTGGTTGAGCTCCTGAGCCTTCTGACGAACTAAGGCAATAGAATCGCTCAGATCGTTACGCATGAAGCGCAGAGCCTCACCTAAATCACCAAACTCATCCTTGCTACGAACATCGACATTAACATTGAGATTGTTCTTAGCAATTTCATTGGCAGTCTTAACAGCAGCCTGAAGGTTACGAGTAATACCGTTAGAAACCAGAGCAGCAATGATGACAGCAATTAAGATAACAACCGCTGACATACCAATTACTAAGTATGCAGAGGTAGTATCCTGAAGACCCTCAACCTCCTCTTTAATGTTCTTAACCACAACACCATTCATTTTGTGGGTAATAACAACCATCTCTTGACAGATTGGGTGCATCTCAGAGAGGAAGAATGCTAAAGCATCATATGGCTTACCGGCCTCAACCAGATTTGACACAACCAGCTCATATAACTCGTTGTACTTGTGGCCCATTTGAGTTAACTGATCGATCTCAGCACGTGCTGTAACGTTCTGTTGATTAGTTAAATCATCAAGAGTCTTTACGATAATCTTAAGATTATTCTCAGACTCAATACGACGAGCATCATCTAAGTTGCCTGGGGTCAGATACTCAAAGAGGGCGTTATTTGCTGCAACAATGTCAGCATTAATCTTAACAGCACGCTCAAATCGTGTATCGATAAGGAAGCGTACATGATCTGCTACATCTGTACTTGCAAACAATGCACGTACGGCAATTGCTGAAATACAGCATGTTAAGAACAAAATGACACCGAAGCCAAGCATCAGCTTGGTTCTGATTTTAACGTTATCTAAAAATGACATGGATTACTCTCCAGCTCCAGCATAATGTGAGTACTCGTCAACTATATAAGACAAGTCAGCAGATCATAAGCATTTGTTCTAATGGTCCACCGAAGGTCAAGGTGAAAGACATGCAGCCTGACTCGTAAACTGAGGTAACGAAAGACGCAAGATGAACTTTAATAGTAAAGCAGCATAATGCATCAATAAAGCCAATCTAAAGAATGACTTACTGCGCAACCTTTGATATCTGACCTTGTGGATATCCAACGGCTACATGCTAACTCTAACTACTAAGCAAAACTCTAAAAGGCAGGTTAATACTCAGCAGCTCGCAATAATCTTCAGCTAAAGCATTTAGCCTTACTCTTAATTTGAGTAAAAGCTAAAAAAATAGCTATTCTAGTTTACGCCGTAATAAGCACTTATCAAGTGCAAAATCATATACAACGCAAGCATTTGTGTCCTTGCTCTCCTTTCTAAACGACAGGGCAAGAACGTATATGAATGAGCTTAGTGCTACCAAACTGGTGCAAAAGCGCTCAAAATAGCGATATTTTATCAATTTTATATCTTGACTAGGATGAGAAACGGTTACATAACCATTACTCATCTTTCTTAACGATTAAAATTATGTACCGTGCACAATATTGGGCATTGTACACAAGCATCATTACAGTCAAGACAAAAAACAGACTTAATAAGTGCAATCTTAATAGTTTTCAGAATTGAAAACTGACATCTCAGCAGAATGCCACTTCAAAAGAATCTTATCGATTGTACCATCGCTAATCATCTCTGAAATTTCATTGCTGATAACGTCTTTATACTTTGATCCCTTTGGCATCATAATCGCGTACTTACAGGACTCACGACCTAAAGCTGCCTCAGGAGTTACAGCAAACTCATCCCACTTCATGTCATGGGCAAAACCAGCAAGTGGTGGACGGTCAAAGAGCACGCCATCAAGATCACCAGTAAAGACATGGAAGTAAGCTTGAATTGCATTGGTAAATGGCACAGGCGTAGCACCGAGCATTTCAACATACTTAGCAGATGTTGATCCAGATGATGCACCAATGCGCAAACCCTTGATATCAGTAACATTCTTGATATTTGGATGGCGCTTAGGATTGAACATCACACCCATACTAGAAGCATAGTACACAGGGGTAAAATCAAATGTCTTCATACGCTCAGTAGTGCGAGATACACCACCAGCAAAAAGATCAGCGCTACCTTCACGTAATCTCTTTTGTGATGAAGGGCGATCAAGAACAAAGATGCGATTCTCAGTCAGCTTAAAACCTAAACGACGCTGCAGCTCATAAATGACATCAACATCAATGCCATATGGTCGCTGAAAATCATCCTTTAAAAATGCCTGCGGCGCACCGAGAGGGTTAACCAAAACGGTAAGGGTCACGTGCTCAAGTTCGCCATCAGCCTGAGCTGCAGAAGAGGCAAACAAAGCACTAATCGCCATAAAGCTTGCAAGAACACTCTTTTTTAAACTAGAACTCTTGTTCTTAAATATACTTCTAAACTTCATAACATGCCCAATCCATGTTAAAGCGCGTTGTAATTTCAACTACAGTATTAATAATCACAAACAAGTGATGTTGTAGCTCACAAGTACAAGCGCTTAATTGCACAGCTGACTAACGGTGCTTGAAAATGCCGCAACCATGCATAACTCGCTCGAAGCATGGTTTACAAATCCAAAGGAAAGGTTCACAACATTCAAAATGCACTATAACAGCGCCATAAATGCAACAGACGTAAAAAAAGCCCTGATCCCATAAATGGAGAAAGAGCTCCTTATTGCATTGTTCTATAGTTACTAATCTAACACACTAGCAACATGATAATTACTTTCACTTTTTGAAAAGTTTTAAATATGTGCACGAGCACACATAAACAAATATAGATGGAAATTAAGCTTGCGCATTATTTTCGTGCTCAAAGTGCACGATCACGATCTTGTCTGACATCTTATTTTTAGGACATAAACTAAGAAAAGTTATTTAAACATAATACTGCTATCGCCAAGCCCACTCACCATCAGTTCGCCCTTGTTTTAAGCCATTTTAATGATAACAAAGTCATAACAATTGATGTTACAAATACCATGTAAATCAGCGTATATGCATTGATGGTTCCAGATAATCATCTTCCCAAATAATAATTACACAAACTCTAATAAGCTAGCGCTACATACTGTAACCCTTGTCTAACAAGGGTTTTTGAGCTATCAGACTGGGATTTTAGAGCCACTATATGAAAAAAATTTGCTATTAATGCACACCTATTGCACATCATCTAGATACACATGCAAATTCGGCTCTTTATCAGGGTATATAGCCTATAAATATGCCCTTTCTACATATGACATATTCTCAATACGAAAACTTACCAACTGTGCACTGCCACTAAATACACCCAAAAGCACGGTCATAACCATAGCCGCATACAACACATTAAGCTAAAAGATCACTTTAAGATTATTAGCATTGTTCAATTAACCTGTTATTTAAGCCTTCTTGGACAATTGCAATTTCTTAATCTAGATAACTTACCGCTAAATGCTGCTCTAAATTTATGCCCAGACATCAAACCTAGAGCTCACTACACCGGTGCTTTATTGGGTATTAGCTTTATCTTGCCCATGATCTTAAGATCATAACCAACGAAATAGGCTCAATTACGTTGTGACGATCTCAAACAATGAAATTAGATCTGCTCAATCCTACGACTTCAACATCACAGGCGCTGACTGTTCAAAACTTGCTACTGAGAGTCATTAACTTGCTCAGATGGTTGCTTTTATTCTTCAAACCAATTGTTATGAAAGATCAGAGACAGAGATCTTTAACCTCGACTCCCCACAAACTCACATGCCATGATCGCTATCTTTAAAGTTGTTCTGGCAAAAATCAGATTGCTGACTGCGATCTTTTAAAGTGCCTTTTGGTGGACGAAAGATCAGAATGAGGAGGGCTGCGATCTTTGAAGCCAACCACAACAGAAGAGATCAGAACGATAGCCTCACAATCTTTTTTTAGTTACTTGAGGAGCGTTAAGCGCGATGGAGCTGCGTTCTTTTTTAGTTGCTTGAGGAGCGTTAAGAGCGATGGAGCTGCGATCTTTTTAGTTGCTTGAGGAGCGTTAAGAGCGATGGAGCTGCGATCTTTTTAGTTGCTTGAGGATAGATCAGAGCAATGGGGTTGCGATCTTTTTTAGTTGCTTGAGGAGAGATCAGAGCAATGGGGTTGCGATCATTTTTAGTTGCTTGAGGAGAGTTAAGAGCGATGAGGTTGCGATCTTTTAAGTTGTTTTTGGGATGTGATTTGAAATTAAGTTAGAGATGATAGTTAAGATCGTGAGGATTGCTAGCATGGTATTTAGTGGCAGAAAGTATGGCTTCTGCCACTTAAAGTGAGTTGTGTTAACTATTTGTTTGTGGTTATGAGTCGAGGTTCCACTTCTTTCTGAGACGATAGATAGTGCCGTCAGCCTGCATATCCTTTAGAGCTTTATTGATGACATCCTTGTACTCAAAGTGCTTGGATAAGTAAAAGACGAACTGACCACTTTGTACATCAAAGATCGACTCAGATACCTTGAGATCTGCAACAGGAATGAGTTTTTCAAAGTACTTAAGTGAAGGGCGATCAGCAACTACAGCATCAATCTCACCGGTGGATACTTCATAGTAGGCCATGATGATATTGTTATATACCTTTGGATTGGCCTTAGTTACTCCCCTGATATATTCTTCAGCTGAGGAGCTGTGCTTTACACCAATTTTGGTATTCTCAGAAATGTCACTTGGGCTCTCTACTGCAGCATGCTTGTTTGAATAAATGATGCTAAGTCCAGAGCTATAGATCACATCGGTTACTTGGGTGTTCTTAGCATGTTTATCGCTTGCAACGAGACCACCAATCAGCATGTCAGCATCATGAGCATACAGCATGTCAAAACCCTGTCTAACATCTACAGGGAAGAAACGATTTTCAACTAACTGAAAGCCTAAACGGCGCTGCAGATCATACATTACGTCAATATCAAATCCGACTGGATGAGCGACGTTATCATGCAAGATAGCAAAAGGAGCACTTTGTGGCTCAACTAGTACTTTAAGGCGCACGCCATTCATTGAGTTGAAATAAGGCTTATTACCCCCTACGCCCACAACAACAGCCTGTGCTTGAGGTGCAACAAGTGTGGCAGTAGCAATCAGCATTAACAAAGCGGCACAAACGACTCTAAATTTATTAGACAAGCTGTTAACAGCATATATAAGCTGTGCAAATGAAGACATTCTGCGGACCATAACAATAGAAACCCTTACCGCTCTGCCATCAAAAGAGTGTAAATAAAGTCTTGATTCTAGGCATAAGAATCCATCTACCAGAAATCGAACGGTTTCTAGTATTGCCTCGGGGCGACTTTTGTCCTGCAATCTTTTGGTGTTAAGAACTCACTTTTGTAAAGAAAAACAGATAACCATTTCATGCCTAAAAGGCATGCAAAACGAGATGCAAACTCAGCGTAAGCACCTTATAAAGGTTGAAGTTAGAAAAACGAAATAACGAGGACTACAATTCTTTTAGGCTAAAGAATTAACAGATGGACTACATCGGGGTCTAACTAATGGAGCTATAGCACGGCTCAAGTAGTCGTTTAGACGAGAATAAAAGCATGTATTGATTTGAGCCATAGTACAACTCCTATGGAGTTAATCTTCTAAAAGCAAGAGTCGCAGCCATAAGGCTATGATGTGCCTAACTATCACCTCCATGATCAGAGGATTGCCAAATGAGCGCCTTTGCACTCTTGTCAAACTCAGACAAACTTAATCCTGATAAAGTTAAGCCTTCCTTCAAGAAGAACTGCATAAGCAATTAAGCCATGCAAACAGTGTTATAAATAAGTACCGACGAACAAGCCGTAATGTACCAGTTGTAAAGCATAATGTACGAATCTTCTTTCCTAGTCAATGAAAATACTTTTCATAGGCCTAGTCAAATGCGAAAGTGTGGCAGCGTTTAAATTGAATTACACGCTATGGCATTGAACCTTAAAGGCCGCTATTAATGTTGTAATAGCAACCTAGCGATTAGAAGAAACAAATACGATATTTATCAGATTTTTTTATAAGCATGTGAGAACGGCTTTCAGAGAAAGTGCATATCTATAAGTTAGTCTCTGAAGCATGAAATCTTATCTCGTATGTTAGTTTAATTCAGGTTGCACCATCATGGTGACTTCTTATGATCTTTAATGTATTTTAGTGATCCACATCCAACTATCGTTAGCTTTTGTAACAAAGTTTCATTTTTTTTGTAAGTCACTATCGCATGAAGCGCCAGCGCATTATTTGAAAACCATTGCTAACGTTGTGCACTTTGACATTAGCACAATCGTTCTTGTAGCTCTTCAAATTTCAGGCAATCATATTGTCAAAAGGGCACATATTACGTTTATCTAACATAGCATGCGCACAGCGACGTCTGTCTTTACTTCAGTAGTAGGCAATCGGTGGTTATGCACTTTTTTGCCTTTGATTCAGCTCATTTCACTTAACTACTAAGATCTAAATACCCACTTGATAGGTTGCTGCACAACTTCTCTACTCTGCCATTATCACCTTTATATAGTTGTAAAAACGCTAAAAGAATATGGTTGCGACAAACTAAACGTGCATAGAAAAGGGATTTGGCATACAATAGCGGTGACGTTTTTATGTTAGCTAACGCTAACAGTAGCTAGTGTTCTGAGTATTAAGCGCTTGCGTGATGTTCTATAAGGCACATGTTGCTTGGTATAAGGTAGCTAGCAATAACTAAATAGACACCTTTTAATGGAAGTTGAGATGATTAACCTGAAGAGCCCAAGTGAAATCGAACTGATGCGCGTTGCTGGCAAGTTAGCTGCCGATGTGCTGATTATGATTGAGCCTTACATTAAAGAAGGCGTGACTACTGGTGAGCTCGATGACATCTGCATGGACTATATTACTAAAGAGCAGAAAGCCATCTCAGCATGCTTAGGCTACCACGGCTATCCTAAATGCACCTGTATCTCCGTAAATGAAGTTGTATGCCATGGTATCCCTGGCCACTACAAGCTAAAGCAAGGCGATATTGTGAATATCGATGTTACCGTTATTAAAGACAAGTATTACGGTGACACCTCAAAGATGTTCATCGTGGGCGGCAAAACAACTCCGCTTAACCACCGTTTAGTTGAGACCACCCAAAAGTGTTTGTATGAAGCGCTAAAGACTGTTCACCATGGCTCTAATCTTATGGACATTGGTGACGTCATTCAGAAGATCGCTGATAAAGAGAGCTTCTCGATTGTGCGTGACTACTGCGGCCATGGCATTGGCAATACCTTCCATGACGAGCCAAGCGTAGTTCACTATCGCAATAAAAACTCTGTCATCTTAGCTGCAGGCATGACATTTACTATCGAGCCTATGATTAATGCCGGCACCTGGAAGTGCAAGGTTAACAAGAAGGATGGTTGGACTGTTACCACAGCAGATAAGTCTGCCTCAGCTCAGTTTGAGCACACTATCTTAGTTACTGAAGATGGCTGCGAGATCTTCACCATCCGTCCCGAGGAAGAAGAGGCTGGCATCATCTCTCGTATCATGCATAACCGCAAATAGTTACTAAAAACAACGCGATTGTTGTTCATTTATATTACAAAGCCCGTGTTCTTTTTTAAGATCACGGGCTTTGTCATTTTGGGCTACCATAGTCTCCTTACTTGTTGGCACTGCTTGCTCTTAGCGCTTATCAATTTGTGCTTGCTGCAAGTGAGATGATTGTTAGGTTAGTAAAAATCGTTTACGGCTTATAGATGAAAGCTTAGCTCTATCGCTTTGGTGTGTAGGTCTGCTATTGGCTCTTAGATTGGCAATTTTTGATTTTCCTACCGGTACTTTTCGTTAGTCAGTAGGTACTTATAGTTTTGCATCAAATGGCTATGAGGCCAACAAGCAAGGGGTGTTCAGTAAAGTTTATTGTGGTTTGATTGGTACTTTTGGGTTTAGCAGGTGTGCTGCCTTTGTGGCATAAACGGCGTATTTATAGGATTTGTCATTTTTTGAGTGGGACAAACATTAAAAATCACTGGTACTTTTAGCAAGAGAAATGGTTATTCAGTACGTACTTGTCGTTTTTTGTCATTTTCCGGCTTTACAAAGATGAAAAGCTGTTTATTTTTCATCCCAATATGGTGCAAAATTCGTTAAATTTCTGCACAAACCGCATATTTATCTGATTTACATGTGCTTTATGCGCTCAAGCATCTCCTCTTGATAAAAGTTGCACATGACTTAGATCACAAATAGCCATTTATACTCACTTGTATGGCAAACAAATCCCTTATTTATCAGCTTTATGAGTAGTGACATATAGGCACTTTGTGTAAGTTGGCATATCAACTGATGCTAAGAATCAACTGACAACTTTTAATCAACTAGTAATCTACTTTGTGCGTTGAAGATCACAAAGCTATCTTTGACTGCCACTTAACTACCAAAGATGCAAATTAGCTAATCTAGCCCCAAATATCGGGCATTAGCGGCATAAATAGCGGCTTGTTCTATTTGTTGTAGATCCCACTTTCAATGCAAAACATTATCAAAAACTTCTCAATTAGACGCAGCTAAGAAATTGAATTGAGTGGGATAGCCGTCACATTTCTTATTCCAATGCTATGCAATGTTGCAACAAACGAATTAATTCCCGCTCGAGGTTTCCATCTAATGTATCCGACAGTTTTTGCAATAGCACTTAATCACAAGAGCCAGACTGAACACTGGCACGACACATTTCTGGAGGCTCCTTACAAAGCTCTGCCTAAAAAAGCCGTTTGGTTTATCAAGCCACGCAACACTTATAACACCGATGGTCAGATCACTTTAGATCAAGGCGAGCAGTATTTCTCAGGCGGAACCATCGCAATTGTCATTGGCAAGACCGCTACCCGTATTAATGCATCTGATGCAGCTCAATACATTAAGGGCTTTGCACTTGCTAACGAAATCTCTTTAGCAGAGAGCTCTTTCTACCGTCCAGCTGTTAAGGCCAAGTGCCGTGACAAGTCTTGCCCAGTTGGTTCAATGGCCACCAATGTTGATGCTGATAATGTGACCATCGAAACCTACATTAATGGTGAGCTAAAGGACTGCTATTCAACTGCTGACTATGTACGTAATGCTGGTCAGATTTTAGAAGCTCTGACTGACTTTGCGACCTTACAAGAAGGCGACATGGTTCTTATGGGCACTCCTCAAACTCGTGTAGCCATTCAAGCAGGCGACACAGTAGAGATCAAAGCAAACGGCTTTGAAACCTTAGTAACTAAGGTCAACTAATTAGGAGAGCACAATGAGAAAGGCCAAGATTGCATACCAAGGACGCGAGTTTGTAGGTTATATCAACAACGACGATGTGCTCACCGATGAGAGCACTGGTCAGAAGATTTCACTTAATGATGACGGCGTAAAGTTCCTGCCTCCATGTGAAGGCACCATGTTCGCTTTAGGTCTGAACTACGCTGACCACGCTGCTGAACTCGAGTTCAAAGCCCCAGAAGAACCATTAGTGTTCTTAAAGGGACGTAATACCTTAACCGGTCACAAGAGCGTTACCGTACGACCTGACAACGTTGATTACATGCACTACGAGTGCGAGCTTGTCGTAGTTATCGGCAAGTCTGGTAAGAACATTAAAGAGTCAGAGGCCATGGACTACGTTGCTGGTTACACCGTTTGCAACGACTACGCAATTCGTGACTATCTTGAGAACTACTACCGACCAAACCTAAAGGTAAAGTGCCGCGATACCTGCACTCCAATAGGCCCTTGGATTGTGGATCGCGATGACATCAAGGATCCACACAACCTTACAATCAGAACTTTTGTTAATGGTGAGTTGCGCCAAGAAGGCACTACCAAAGACATCATCTTCTCAATTCCGTTTTTGATCTCTTATCTCTCTGAGTTTATGACTCTCAATGAGGGCGACATGATCGCTACAGGCACTCCAAAGGGTCTGTCAGATGTTAAACACGGCGATCTAGTTGAGGTTGAAGTAGAGGGCGTGGGAAGACTCGCCAACACCATCATTACCCAAAAACAATACGAGGAGAGCCTTGCATAATGATGAAGGTAAATCATTGGATCAACGGTGAGAACGTTGCATCAAACGAGTACTTTGAGGACTTAAATCCAGCCACTGGTGAGGTTATCGCTGAGGTAGCATCAGGTGGTGCTAAGGAAGTTGATGCTGCAGTAGCTGCTGCAAAAGAGGCTTTCCCGAAGTGGGCTGCCACCCCAATGAAAGAGCGCGCTCGCATTATGCGTCGCCTCGGTGAACTCATCGATCAGAACGTTTCAAAGATCGCTGAGCTTGAGACCATGGATACTGGTCTGCCAATCCATCAGACCAAGAACGTACTCATTCCACGTGCATCCCACAACTTCGAGTTCTTCGCTGAAGTTTGTCAGCAGATGAACGGTCGTACCTATCCTGTTGATAACAAGATGATGAACTACACCTTACTGCAGCCAGTTGGTGTATGTGCATTAGTATCACCTTGGAATGTACCATTCATGACCGGCACCTGGAAGACTGCTCCTTGCCTTGCTTTAGGTAACACTGCAGTTTTAAAGATGTCTGAGTTATCCCCATTAACTGCAGACTTCTTAGGTCAGCTCGTAAATGAGGCTGGTGTTCCTAAGGGTGTATTCAACATCGTTCAGGGTTACGGTGCTACTGCCGGTGACGCTTTAGTACGTCACAAGGATGTACGCGCAGTTTCATTCACTGGCGGTACCAAGACTGGTCGCGCCATTATGCAGAATGCTGGCATTAAGAAGTACTCCATGGAGCTTGGTGGCAAGTCTCCTGTACTCATCTTTGATGATGCTGACATCGATCGCGCAATGGATGCTGCTTTATTCACCATCTTCTCAATCAATGGTGAGCGATGCACCGCTGGCTCTCGTATCTTCATTCAAGAGAGCATTTACGATGAGTTTGTAGCCAAGTTTGCTGAGCGTGCCAAGCGCTTAATCGTTGGCGATCCTACCGACTTTAACACTCAGGTTGGTTGCATGATCTCCAAGCAGCACTACGACAAGGTTACTGGCTACATCAAGATCGGTATGGAAGAGGGTGCAACCTTAATGGCTGGTGGTTTAGATCGTCCTGATCTGCCTGAGCACCTTAAGAACGGTAACTTCATCCGTCCAACCGTATTTGCCAACGTCAACAACAAGATGCGTATCGCCCAAGAAGAAATCTTCGGCCCTGTTGTGTGCTTAATTCCATTTAAGGACGAGGCAGAAGGCCTGGCTATGGCTAACGACGTTGAGTACGGTCTGGCTTCATACGTATGGACTCAGGACATCTCCAAGATCTTACGTCTGTCCTCATCAATTGAGGCTGGTATGGTCTTCGTCAATACTCAGAACGTACGTGACCTCCGTCAGCCATTTGGTGGCGTTAAGGCCTCTGGTGTTGGCCGTGAGGGCGGTGAGTACTCCTTTGAGGTATTTGCTGAAGTTAAGAACGTATGTATCTCCTTTGGCGATCACCCAATCCCACGTTGGGGCGTTTAGTTAAACCAAAGGTTTAACTCCCAACCCACAATAAAGCCTAGGTAGAGGCGCTAACAAGCCAGTTCGGCTCGATGCTAAAGCAAGTAGCCTCAATGGCACATGGAGAAAGCAAGCAGACTTAAAAGCACAGATAAAGATCACAACAAGCAGTTTTTACTTGTTGATCGCCGTGCTTTTAAGTCTTTGTTACACAAGGTGTTGTTTTTGAAACTTAACGCCTAATTTAAGTTGCACTACCTAGGTTTTAGCTAGAAGTTACTTTAAAAACTCTCTGATCTCCCATCAGAAAGTTTCTTATAGATGCTCTTACTAGTCGCACTTTTACTGCTAGCAAATAGAGCTCAGTTAATAGATTTCTTGCACTCAAACACTGCGTTGTTATGAGGGCATCACAAGGACTTGTTCACAATGGGAAAGCTTGTATTCGCTTGTAAGGCAACTCACGTTCCTTCTTTATATCTGTCTGAATTACCAGGCAAGCATCACGGCTGCCGTCAAGCAGCAATCGACGGCTTGCACGAAATTGCTCACCGTATGATGGATCGTGGCGTTGATACTGTAGTTATCTTTGATACTCACTGGCTGGTTAACTCTGCTTACCACATCAACTGTGGCAGCCACTTTAAGGGTACCTACACCTCCAACGAATTACCTCACTTCATACATGACATGCCATTTGAGCACACAGGCAACCCTGTTTTAGGTCAGTTAATCGCTGAAGAGGCACGTAAGCTCGGTGTTCGCGCCATGGGCCATGAAATCGACTCCCTTGAGCTTGAATACGCTACCTTAGTGCCAATGCGTTACATGGGTCAGGTTGAAGGCTGCAACTTTAAGGTTGTTTCAATCGCAGCATTCTTAACTTCTCACCTGCACAGCGACTCTCGCAAGATGGGTGAAGCACTGTTAACTGCTATTGAGCGTTATGACGGCAACGTTGGTGTAATCGCATCAGGCTCTTTATCCCATTACTTTATTCCAGATCACCGTGCTGAAGAGGGCTTAAATGCTTTCACCAACGAGTTCAATCGTCAGGTTGATGAGCATGTTATGAAGCTCTGGACCGAAGGTCGTTTTGAAGAGTTTTGCAAGATGCTTCCTGAGTATGCAGTAGCTTGCCAGGGTGAAGGCGCAATGCATGACACCGTAATGCTCTTAGGCCTGTTAGGCTGGGATCAATACAAAGAGAAAGTTGATGTTATCTGCCCTCTGTTCCCATCATCAGGTACTGGTCAGGTGATCTGTGAGTTCCCAATTCCTGAGTCAATCAAACAGCGTCAAAGCGCTTAAGAGGAAACTATGCCGCATTTTATTGCCGAGTGCACTGCCAACATCAAACAAGAAGCAAAGCTCGATGAGCTCTTTGCCAAGGTCAATGACTGCTTAGCCTCAACTGGTGTTTTCCCATTAGGTGGTATTCGTTCACGCGCAATTTTCCTGGACACCTATCGCATGGCAGATGGCGCACACGATTATGCCTTCGTGCACATGACTTTAAAAATCGGTTCAGGACGTGATCTTGAAACACGTAAAGCCGCAGGCGAAAAGCTTTTTGCAGTAATTACTGATCATTTTGCAGAACTGCAATCAAAACGTCTGCTAGCTCTCTCCTTTGAAATGCAAGAGCTCGATCCTGTGCTCAATTTCAAGAAGAACAACGTACACGCATTCCTTAAAACACAGCAACCATCGTAGTAGTCGTATATCAAGCTGTAGCGACACACAGTTTTTTATAAGTCTACGACGCGCCAGATACACACGCACTAATCTGGCGCGTGTTTAACTAACGCACGGCGTAAGCATTATGCTGTACAGGCAGCCCCTGCTAGGCAAATGATGATTTAAATTTATCAGAGCTAATAGCATAAAGTTTCAAAAATCCAAGCAGAGCAATAGAGCGTGAGCAAGACTCAACTTTAAGAACACTGCTTGGTATCTTAGTGAACTAGAACCTAAGTTTTAGGCATGGTTCATAAGTTTTAAACGTTTGATTGTTAGGTAAACATTGCACAGACAAGGAGTCTATATGCCCAAAGATTTTAATGGAGAACCCGGGAAGTTCTTTATCCCACTGCTTGGATCTCTCGTGGCATTTGGACCAATGTCCATTGACATGTACTTACCAGCGCTCCCAACCATTACGCAAGATTTAGGAGCCACTCAAGCGCAGATTCAGCATTCTCTCTCTGCATTCTTCTCTGGCTTCTGTCTGTCCATGCTCATCTACGGCCCACTTTCAGATGTAATTGGCAGACGCAAGCTGTTGGTTGTAGGACTGATGATCTTCGTTATTTCATCAGTTTTCTTAGCTTTTGCCCCTAACGCTGAGCTGTTCATTTTCCTCCGCTTTACCCAAGCGTTCGGATCTGCAGCAGCCATTGTTATGGCACGAGCGATCGCCAGAGACGCGTATCACCCATCAACGTTGCCAAAAGTAATGTCGCTCATGACCTTAGTCACGATGATAGCGCCTCTACTTGCACCAGTGTTAGGTGGCTATTTACTGTATTTCTTTGGCTGGCGCTCCATTTTCTATGCGCTCTCAATAATAGGATTCATAGCTTTTACCATCATCATCTTCGTTCTTCCTGAGACTGTAAAAGAGCAAGAGGGTGATGCATCGATCTTCAAGACGTCGATTAAGAATTACGCAACCTTGCTAACCTCCCCTGATGCGATGGGCATCATTGGTGTGTTTGCTTTCTCATTCGGCGCGATGTTCGCGTTTATCGCGGGTTCACCGTTCGTTTACATTGAGTACTTTGGTATCCCAGATCACTACTACGGATTCTTATTCTTACTCAATGTCGTCGGCATGATTGTGATGCTCCTTATCAACATGAGATTAATCAATCGCTTTAGTTTAAGGCAGATCATATTTTTCCAAACTACATTCCAGCTAGTAGCTGGAGCAGCATTGTTCATCTTGAATGAAACTAATGTCTACATCGTGGTTACTTGCGTAGTGCTGTTTATCTCGATGACCAATGCATTAGGAGCTAACTCCTTATCATTGTTGCTTGAACAACGCGGCAACATGGCTGGCAGTGCATCAGCACTGGCGATCTCGTCTCAGTTTGCTGCTGGATGTTTATCGTCATATTTGGTTTCAGTATTCCAAGATGACAGCCCTTGGGCCATGACGCTCATGATGCTCATCTTCGCTTCCTTGTCATTTGGTCATCAATTCATGATTAAAAAGACCAAGACTAACGAAGATACATCAAGTTAACTCTGCTTCCCAAAGTTAACTTTGCTGGTCTGATTTAACGCAGGTACACAAAGTTAACTTTGCTGGTCTGATTTAACGCAGGTACACAAAGTTATCTTTGTTGGTCTGATTTGACGCAGGTACACACAGTTAACGCGACACAAAGATTTACGACCGATGAGCCTAATCAGCTCAATCGTTACATGTAAAAGATTAATTAGCTTGTTTCTTAGCTGTAGTAAGTAAGCTCCCTTGAGGATTGATATCAAAATGGAAAAACTGTTAAAGAACCCTGCTTTATTGCAAAAGCAAGGCTTTATCAATGGTCAGTTTGTGGACTCATCTTCTAAAGCAGTTTTTGCTGTAACTGACCCTTCTAGCAGCAACGTTGTAGCTGAAGTTGCAGACATGACCGTTGAAGATACCTACAAAGCTATTGCCGATGCGCAAGTTGCATTTGAGTCCTGGAAGACCACCACAGCTAAGAGCCGTGCCCAGATCTTAAGAAAGTGGTTTGAGCTCATTAACGAGAACATCGACGATCTGGCAACCATCTTATCTGTTGAACAAGGTAAGGGTCATGCTGAGGCTAAAGGCGAGATCGCTTATGGTAATTCATTCATTGAATGGTTTGCTGAAGAAGGCAAGCGCATCAATGGCATTACCATGCAGTCTCCGCTTAGCACTACCCGTATGAGCTCAATTAAGCAGCCAATCGGTGTAGTTGCAGCTATTACTCCATGGAACTTTCCTAATGCCATGATTACCCGCAAGGTAGCTCCAGCATTAGCCGCTGGTTGCACCATCGTGCTTAAGCCTGCTGATGAAACCCCATTGTCTGCCTTAGCTTTAGCATATTTAGGTAAGCTGGCAGGTATTCCTGACGGTGTCTTTAGCGTCATTCCATCTAAAGATGCAGTTGGCACTGGCAAGGCCATGTGCGAAAGCCCAATTGTTAAGAAACTTACCTTCACTGGCTCCACTCGTGTTGGCAAGATCTTAATGCAGCAATGTGCTGACACAGTTAAGAAGCTTTCCTTAGAGCTCGGCGGTAACGCTCCATTTATCGTCTTTGATGATGCTGATTTAGACGATGCAATTGATGGCTTAATGATCGCTAAGTACCGCAACGCTGGTCAAACCTGCGTATGCGCTAACCGTATCTTCGTGCAAGAGGGTGTATATGACGCTTTTGCCAAAAAGCTATCTGAGCGTGTAGCTACCTTAAAGATCGGCGCATGGAACGAGCCAGGCGTACAGATTGGCCCGCTCATTAACGCCAATGCTCTGTCTAAGGTTGAAGATCACGTAAGCAATGCTAAAGACAACGGTGGTTGTGTTTTAACTGGTGGTAAGGGCCATGAAAAGGGTGCTCTTTTCTATGAGCCAACCGTAATCACCGGTGTAACTAAGGACATGAAGGTCTTCTCAGAGGAAACCTTTGGCCCATTAGCCCCACTGTTCAAGTTTAAAGATGAAAAAGAAGCCATTGCTCTGGCAAATGACACCGAGTTTGGCTTAGCTGCTTACTTCTACAGCCGCGATATCGGTCGTATCGTACGCGTATCTGAGGCTTTAGAGAGCGGCATGGTTGGTGTAAACACCGGCCTTATCTCAAATGAGGTCGCACCTTTTGGCGGTATTAAGCAGTCTGGTTTAGGCCGTGAAGGTTCAGCTTATGGTATCGAAGAGTACTTAGAGATTAAGTACATCTGCTTAGGTGCCATTGATAAGTAGGAGATTGTAATGCTTGACACTTCTGTCATTAATCAAATAGCCCGAGATCTGAACCAGGCCGAAAAGACCCGTGTCCAGATTCGCCAGATTTCAGCTCAGTACCCAGAGATCACCATTGAAGATGCTTACAGCATCCAGCGTGAATGGGTTCGTATCAAGACCGAAGAAGAAGGTCGCAAGATCATCGGCCACAAGATCGGTCTTACTTCTAAGGCAATGCAGCGCAGCTCCAACATTACTGAACCAGATTATGGCGCTCTGCTTTGCGACATGCTCTTTCACGATGGCGATACCATTCCAACTGATCGCTTCATCGTTCCTCGTATCGAGGTAGAGCTGGCCTTTATTTTAGGCAAAGACTTAGAAGGCCCAAATTGCTCAATTTACGACGTTTACCGCGCCACTGAGTTTGTTCAGCCAGCTTTAGAGTTAATCGATGCTCGCTGTCCAAACACTGATCCAGAGACTGGTCGTACTCGTAAGGTATTCGACACCATCTCTGATAACGCTGCCAATGCTGGCGTAATCACAGGCGGTCGTTTAATTCGTCCAGAGGACTTAGACCTACGTTGGGTAAGTGCTCTTCTATATCGTAATGGTTCTATTGAAGAGTCAGGCGTTGCAGCTGCGGTTTTAAACCACCCTGCAACAGGTGTAGCTTGGCTTGCTAACAAACTTCACCCATATGGCGAGAAGTTAAAGGCTGGCGAGATCATTTTATCTGGCTCCTTCACTATCCCTATCCCTGCTAAGAAAGGCGATACCTTCTTCGTTGATTACGGCAACATGGGTACTGTTAAGTGCTACTTCGGCTAAGCCTCAGTCCAAGCCAAAAGCAAAAGCTTGATGCACTAGCTAAAAGCAAAAGCATGAGGCACAAGCTCTCACTGCTTAGAGCAAAAGCTTAACGCACAAAGCAACAGCTCCCACTGCTTGCAGCTCTAGCTTGAGGCTTGATTGAAACTTAGCTTAAGAGCAACAAGGCTGATGCATTTATCCGCAGCATTGGCCTTGGCTTAAAAGATCACATGAGCCCCTAAGATACGAAGAGGCACACCAAGGCATTTGAATCAAAGTCAAATGCTCTAAGAGTGCTTTAGATGCGTCATATGAGCCAATGGGACGCATCAAAGTAGCAAAGGCAACTTTGCTATTGATTGAACAGACGCAAACTTAAGTTTGCATAGTACTCCACACCACAAGCGTTGCGGGTAGCAAAGACCGGCTTTGAGAGCTTTTAGACAAGATTAGTTGCAAAGCATCCTGCTAACCTTCCGCCCACTTTTCGGTGAAAACATGGAACTTTTCAAAAACACTTTTAAACACAACTTACAGCAGGGAAAGCTGCAGTTAGGCATGTGGCTAGGTTTAGCTAATTCCTATACTGCTGAGCTGCTTGCATGTACTGGCTATGACTTCCTGCTTATCGACGGCGAACATGCTCCTAATGATGTGCGTTCAGTTCTGCCGCAGTTACAGGCCATAGCACCATACAGCAGTGCTCCTGTGGTAAGACCAAATTACAACGATCCTGTACTTCTCAAGATGTACTTAGATATCGGAGCTCAGTCTTTCCTGATTCCGATGATTCAAAACAAAGAGCAAGCCATTGCTGCAGTAAGAGCTACTCGCTATCCACCAGAGGGTATCCGTGGCGTAGGTTCAGCCCTAGCACGTGCCTCACGTTGGAATAACGTAGATGGTTACTTACATAAAGCTAATGAAGAGATCTGCGTTTTAGTACAAGTTGAGACCAAAGAGGCTGTCGACAATCTAGATGAAATCTTATCAGTAGAAGGCGTAGACGGTGTTTTCATCGGACCTGCTGATCTCTCTGCTGACATGGGTTACATGGGTAATCCAAACCACGAGCAAGTGGTTAAGACCATTGAAGAATGCGTCAAAAAGATTAAAAACGCTGGCAAGGCTCCTGGCATCTTAATGGCCAACGAGCAAATGGCTAAGCACTATATCGAACTTGGCGCTCTATTCGTAGCTATTGGCGTTGATACCACCTTGTTATCAACAGCAGCCAAATCACTACTCTCTAAGTACAAGGATATTGAGCTTAAGACCGATAAAAACTCGGTTTACTAAGCAATACCATTAAATAGCAAATCGTATCTAATACTTTCACATATAGAACAAGCTAAGCACATGGCAGTTAACACTGAGATGTGCCTTACTCTTAAGTATCCCTCACTTTGCAATCTTGATATTTAAGAGCAGTACTCAAGCGCCACCTTTGCAGGCACTTAAGTTTAGCTTGTTGCTAAGAGGTTATCTTTGCTCGCCTTCTTAGCTAAGTTCACTTGTGAAAAGACCGTTCCTTTTAGTTTCTATCATCTGATGTCTGATGTTTGCTCCATCAGGCAACAGGAGAGATCTGCACTTTAAAAAAGTGATCTTCTTGGATTGTCTCGATCACTAAATGGCATTTATAAGCCATTGGGTAACGGTTTAAGCAGCAACTGGAACGACTGTGTTAGTGCTTGGTTATTGAGATGCAAGTGCAACATTGAAAAGGCCCTACTAACAATGAGTTTAACAAAAGAAAATCCAGCTCAACAACATGAGCAATATAACGACGAGCAGAAGGCGGTTATCAAGAAGCTCTTTACCAGACTTATCTTGTTCTTATTCATCCTCTTCGTGTTCTCATTCTTAGACCGTATTAACATTGGCTTTGCGGCCTTAACCATGGGTGAAGACATTGGTATCGATGCAACTGCATTCGGTATGGCAATGACACTCTTCTATGTGACATACCTTATTGGTGGTATCCCATCTAACGTTATTCTGTCCATCATGGGTGCAAGAAAATGGATTGCAATCATCATGGTGGCATGGGGTTTTGCCTCTACTGCAACTATGTTTGCTCAAGGTCCAACCTCTCTGTACATCATTCGTATGATTGTGGGTATTACCGAGGCAGGCTTCTTACCAGGTATTCTTTTATACTTAACCTACTGGTTCCCATCATTCTTCCGCGCACGTGCTAATGCACTGTTCATTATCGCTATGCCATTTACTGCAGCTATTGGTTCTGCTGTCTCTGGCTTCTTACTGCAGATGGATGGTATCTGGGGATTATCTGGTTGGCAGTGGCTCTTCTTCCTTGAAGGCTTCCCAGCTGTGATCTTAGGTGTCTTTGTTTGGTACTACCTGTGCGATTCTCCAGATAAGGCTCAGTGGCTTAACGATCGCGAAAAGGAAGTGTTAAAGGACATGATCGAAAAGGATCGTCTGTCCTTAGTGCAGCCAGAAGGTCCAAAGTCTCACACTGCACTGCAGCATGAGAGCCGTTGGAAAGGTATCTTCACCGCTCCAGTTATTTTATACACTATTGCTTACTTCTGTCTGTGTAACTCTCTGTCAGCATCCAACGTTTGGGCTCCAATGATCATTAAGAACGTTGCTGGCGCAGACACCTCTAACACTATCATTGGTATTCTGGCTGGTATTCCTCACGTTGCCACGATCTTGCTGATGTTAGTCTGGTCACGTAGTTCAGATAGTATGCAAGAGCGTAAATGGCATACATTCATCCCATATCTTATTGCGATGTCTGGATGGTTAATGTGTGCGGTGATGAATGACCCAACGTACCAATACGTCGGTATTATCATCGCAACTGCAGGATCATTCACAGCGATGGTGCTCTTCTGGACTACCCCAGATCAGAACATCTCTGACAACGCCCGCGCAGTAGCAATTGCTATCATTAACTCCGTAGGTAATATTGGCTCTGGTATCGGCCCTCTTATCATCGGTATTCTCTTTGATAAGACAGGCACTTTCGAGTCAGGCCTCATCTACATCTCAGCCTTGCTGATCATTGGTTCTATACTGATCTTATTCATCCCAATGACCCGCTCACGTCCACGTGCTACCCCATAGTAGTGACGTTTAGATAAGTACATGCTTAACGCATAATTTGGTAGGAGCAACAAATATGTGGCTCCTACCAAATAAAATAGCAAGCGCCTTAAAATCATTGATGTTTATACAGCGCTTGCTAAAACGCAAGAAAGTACAGAGCAATTACTTTCACAAGATAAGAATGTACTTAACTTCAAACTACTCTTAACTGCCCAGTGCAGTTGCTTGTGCCAAGGGCTAAGCCTTGGCATAAGCTCATCACCAAATCAAAGATCTCCACCTCCCCTCCTAATCCCAACGATCTGAATCTGTTAATTGCTCACGCTCCTCTTCTACAAAAGCTCACATTACTACTAGCCATCTCAAATAGAAGTTTAGAGCACAGCCTGCTTGCCAGTCTCCAAAGATCACAAGCCACTTCTTAGCAATTGAGTCTTAATGAAGAGGGCTACATCACTTTGCAGCTAACGTAAGCAAACATGCCACTCTTTGTGCTTTATAAAACAGTCGCACTTCACCTAAAAAGTGCAAAGAAGTAAAAGAACAGTCATAACCTGATTAAGCTCGCATTTAGAGCATCTCAAACGGCTAAATTCCACGCAAATTTGTCGGCCTATATGCCTGCTTGATCACAAAAGCGTAAAGCAAATAGGCTATTGATAAATTTTCACCTCAAACCACTTAAATAAGGCTCTATGCTTATGTCTCACTAGCAAACATAAAGCATTTTGCTTGTTTATGGCAGCTCATTGAGCAATAGATAAGTACTCTTGCCATGTTTGTCTCATGCAAAGCTTAAATAACTTAGTTAGCTCTAATTTCTAACTAGGCTAAGAAAGTTTGCCAAGAGAACTGCAACGAGCTTTGGAATAAAGCTTTAGCATCTGCTGCTCGTGTAACTAGTTGCATGCTTATATGAATTGAAAGCAGTGATTAATAACGATTGATAACAAGAATAAGCCGCATCAAAAGGATGGAATCATGCGTAATATTGATGTTGCCAAGGACAAATTAACCGTCGGCACACTTGATGATATTAGCTATCAGACTTTCTCCCATATGGCTTCGTTCTACGGTCGCTTTATGGAGCCGCATCGTCATGAGGGCTACTATCAGCTCCACTATATCGATCACGGCTATATCAATCTCAACCTTGATGCGACCTTGAACTTAACTCCTAAAGTTCCTCTCATCATTCTTACACCGCCTTCATGCCCGCACGCCTTCTTCTCTACTAATGTAACTACTGGTCATGTGCTTACTGTTCGTGAAGGCATTCTCAACCCAATGATTGAGAATCTGTGTACCACTAACCCGCACTTAGTTAATCTCAAGGCCATGTGTCTGTCTTTTCCTGAAGGCGGTGAGGTCAATCAAAACCTCGACCATTTCTTCGATATCATCAAGACAGCTGCAGATAAGTCTAAAAAGTGCCAAGACATTGTACTTGCTCATGTAGTTCAGGCTATGTTTGCCTATATCTTCACTCATGATTCTTTTAAAGATGAGTTCACTGGCAATGGCTCTACCTGCGGTGATCTTTCATTATTCCAACAGTACGTACGCTTAATTGAGACTAACTACGCTAAGCAACTTACCGTATCAGACTATGCCAAGCTCATGGCCGTAACTGAGTCACGCCTTAAAGAAGTATGTCGTCGCTTCTCTTCAATTTCACCAAAGCGCATGATCTTTGAGCGTGTCTCTTTAGAGGCAAAACGTCGCTTAGTATATTCTGATACTCCAGTAACTAAGATCGCAGCAGAGCTGGGCTTTGATGACCCATCATACTTTGCTCGCTTCTTTGTTCGTTGCGTCGGCCAATCTCCAACTCAGTGGCGTAAGCGCTCTCACAACATCCAACAGATGTATAGCGATATCTCCACGATAAATGATCCTGCTTTATCTGGCGAGCTAATCCCTGCACCAGAAGGTCTTGCTCAGATCGCCTCCCCTGCTCCCAAGCAAAAGACTCGCAAACCAAGATCAAGCAATACCAAGGCAGCTAAAAACGCCACAGAAGATCTTTCCTAAATACTCATCACATCCTATTCAATAGAGCGCCCATGGAAAACAAATGCGCTCTATTTGCCTAGCATCAGTGCCATCCTTACGACCTAGCAGCACTTGATCCCACGAAGCCTCATTCTATATCTCGATTTCAATTGAGCACTTTGCAAAGTCGCTGCACTTGCCCTCCTTTAACAACCTATCTTTTTATGCTCAGCTTCTGAAAGTAAGCCTAACTAAGCAATTTGTTGTAGCCATGATCTTGTATGCAAATACAGCAGCTGCAGTCGTCATCTACTAATAGTTTGGACCTCTGATAATTACAGCTAATTACTGATAATTACTGATAATGCTCCTGCCCAAATTATCCATCCATTGGCTAAGGACTTTTTTAGCATGTAAGGTGATGCCGTCTGAAGTGCGGTTAATTGGCTTAAATATGTACTTTATCAGCAGATAGGAGAGCTTTTCTTAGCTTTAGGTGGTTCATTCAATTTCAACTTGAGATTTCTTGCGCTGTAAAGTGTAAAAAAGTGAATCTAGGCAAATTAGATGCGATAGAACTGGTACTTTTAGTCAAATTTGTACTTGCGGATAGTTGTAGATCACACTTTTTATTGAGGTGATAGTCAGAATAGTTGATGGAGTTTTTCAACAGGATGAAAAGTTGCGACAAGTTGCATGCCATGTTCAAAAATGGACATAACAAGTGATAAGAAATTATCGTCTTGTCATGTGGTTTTGTGACTTGGAATAAGCTTTTTTATGAGCTTTATGAGGGCCGATATTAGCTAACGAAAAGTACCGGTTGAAATGTCCATTTGTTAATTAAAAAGCCATGCCTCAGTTAATAGAATGACATCAACACGATAACCTTATTTCTAACGAGGCTCCATCTAATGGCTAAGTACGAAGATTTCCGCAAAGATACCAAGCGCCCTTTTAACAAAGAAGAACTGTTCGCATCTTTCAGAGATGGTCGTGAGATTTACGCTTACGGCAAGCGCGTAGACGACGTTACCACTCACCCAGCTTTCCGTAACTCCGCTGCTTCTATCGGCAAGATTTACGACGCCCTGCACGACCCAGCTCTCCACGACAAGCTCTGCTGGGAAACCGACACTGGTTCTGGTGGTTACACCCACAAGTTCTTCCGTTTTGCCCGCTCATCACAAGAGTTAAAAGAGCAGCGCGATGCTATCGCTGAGTGGTCACGCTTATCCTATGGTTGGATGGGCCGTACCCCAGATTACAAGGCAGCATTCGGCAACGTATTAGGTGCATACCCTGAGTTCTATGGCCGTTTCGAGCAGAACGCACGTGACTGGTACAAGCGCATCCAAGAGAGCGTAATGTACTTCAACCACGCTATCGTTAACCCACCAATTGACCGTAACAAGCCAGTTAACGAGGTTAAGGATGTTTACATCAAGCTCGTAAAAGAGACTGATTCAGGCATCATCGTTTCCGGCGCTAAGGTAGTTGCTACCAACTCCGCCTTAACCCACTTTAACTTCATCGGCTTCGGTTCTGCCCAGGTTATGGGTGATGATCCTAACTTCGCTCTGATGTTCGTAGCTCCAATGGACGCAGAGGGTGTAAAGCTCATCTCACGTGCATCTTATGAGCTCGTAGCAGGTGTAACCGGTTCTCCATTTGACTACCCACTCTCATCACGTTTTGATGAGAACGACGCCATCTTAGTTCTTGATAACGTATTCATCCCATGGGAGAACGTGCTCATTTACAAGGACTTCGACCGTGCTCGTTCATGGACCATGGAAGGCGGTTTCGCTCGTCTGTTCCCATTCCAGGCATGTACTCGTTTTGCAGTTAAGCTCGACTTCTTAGCAGGTCTTCTCCAGAAGTCCTTAGAGTGCACCGGTGTTGCAGACTTCCGTGGTGTACAGGCTGACTTAGGTGAAGTAGTTACCTGGCGTCACCTCTTCTGGGCCTTAACTGACGCAATGTGCGCTGAGGCTACTGAGTGGCGTGGTGGCTGCTGGATGCCAGACACTAAGTCCATCATGACTTACCGTGTAATGGCCCCAATGGCTTACTCCAAGATCAAGAACATTGTTGAGCGTAACTTAACCTCTGGTCTGGTTTACCTCCCATCATCTATCCGCGATATGGAGAACCCAGAGATCGAGAAGTACTTAGCCAAGTACGTACGTGGCTCTAACGGTATGGACTTCGAGGAGCGTATCAAGATCCTGAAGTTAATGTGGGATGCTATTGGTTCAGAGTTTGGTGGTCGTCATGAGCTCTATGAGATCAACTACACCGGCTCACAAGACGAAATCCGTATGCAGACTCTTCGTCAGGCTAAGGCCTCTGGCTGCATGAAGGAGATGACCGACCTCGTAGATCGTTGCTTAGCTGATTACGATCGCAAGGGCTGGACTACCCCAATCTACCACAACAACTGCGATCTCGTAAAAATCGGCGACCTCGTATAATTAGGGAAGAACTATGACTAACGACACCGAGAGCATGCGTCTTGAGTTTAGAAATGCAATGGCCAACCTGGCCGCTGCAGTAAACGTGGTCACCACCGATGGTGAAGCAGGTAAGTGCGGCATCACTGCAACTGCAGTAATGTCCATTACCGACACCCCTCCAACTGTATTAGTAGCTGTTAACAAGAAGTCTGAGATGAACTCAGCCTTCCAGGGCAATGGCAAGATGTGTATTAACGTCCTGTCTGACTCTCAAGAAGAAGTTGCTGCCCACTTTGCAGGCATGAAGGGCTCCACCATGGAAGAGCGTTTTGCCGACCCATCATGGGAAAGTGGCAAGCTAGGTCTGCCAGTTAACACCGGCGCGATCTCATCATTAGAAGGCGAGATCAGCAAGACTGACGAGCTCGGTACCCACAATCTGTACTTTGTTGAGCTTAAGAACATCGTTGTTCGTGAAAAGGATGCTCTGATGTACTTTGCTCGCAAATTCAAGACTCTCTCTCGTGAGTAATTAGTCAAGATCGTCATCAAGAGCCAAGGATCGCCATTAAGCACTCAAACTCTTAGATGACCGACACCAACTATCAAGCAGTCGTTTAGCGGCTGCTTTGTTAGGTCTAGCATGAATCCATGCTAATAGATCTAGTTTTAGATCAAGATTTGTTCTAACTATAAGATGCACTATGCCTTGATTGGCGACAGTTTTAATTTGCCATAGTTGCTATTGCTCAGATGTGCATAGTGCACTTGTTTTAACTACCTCATTGGCCTTTTGCACTGGTGAAGACCAACACAGGTTCTCTAGCACCTGAATAACTCCATGGGACATCCATGCTAAAGGCCTTTTTCTCATCTAAAATAAGCCCCCTCTTATCAAGTAACGCCATCTTGCTACCCACAAAAAGACAAAGCCCTACTCTCTAATCCAAGTAATTTGCACGCTTATCCAAGAAATTGCCTCACTTACCCAAGCAATTGACTCACTTACCCACGCAATTGCCTCACTAACCCAAGGTAATTGCGCCAAGCGCCCGCCCCATAGATTGTGCTAATTAGTATCGCCATGCCCTTGATCCATTTTGGGCTGTCGTACTTATCGTTGTACGTGTATTAACGAAAGCAAGGCAGTGTGCTAATCTAAACTTATTGCTCCAACACTATTAGTGCACACCAAGATGCAGCCTAGCCGAGCCATTAAGTTAAGCTAGAGTGCGCAAAGACTGTGGCTTTTTAGAAAACTTAGTTACAAGCCCAAAAGATTGAGGCTTGTTAGAAAACTTAGTTACAAGCCAAACAGTGTTTTAATAGCAGAGGATCGTCGGGGGATTAGGATGTATACACCCATCAGCATGCCGCGCAAACAAACCGTGGCGAATCTGGTTTTAGAACAGCCGCTCAAAAGCGATCTGGACTTTACCGATGTCAAACAAGGTAGAGAGTATCTTAATGCCTTAGACGAGCAGCTTGTTTCGTTCTTCAAGCAAGGCTTTGCTGTTGCCTCTTTGCTTGAATACCGCACTTTCTACATCGATCAAATGCTCATGCAGCTCTTTAAGCACTTTAAGCTTGATAAGGCTCATGACGTCACATTGATAGCTGTGGGTGGCTATGGCCGTGCCGAATTATTCTTAAGATCCGATATCGACTTACTCGTTGCTTCTGTAGAGCAGCCGACTGAAGAAATACAAGAGAACATCTCATCCTTCATCTCCCACTTGTGGGATCTGAAATTAGATATTGGCTCCTCTGTTCGTACTATTGAACAGACACTGCAAAACGTTAATGCTGATCTCACCATCTGCACCAACATGCTTGAGACACGTTTTCTGTGCGGCAATATCCATGTCTACAATGATCTGCTCACAACCATTAAGAACGACAGTACTTGGAACACCAAGCGCTTCTTCCACGCTAAAGTAGCCGAAGAGCTTGATCGTCACCACGCCTACAAAGACACCTCATATGCTCTAGAGCCGGATATTAAACACAATCCAGGTGGTATTCGTGATATCCATGTCATGCAATGGATCGCCAACTTCCACTTCCAGGCCAAAACTCCTGAGGATATGTTAGTCCTCGATTTTCTGAGCAAAGAAGAATACGAGGAGCTCATTGAGTCTCGTGAAGTTCTCTATCAAGTACGTTATGCCCTGCATATCACACGCTTTAAAGATGACAATCGTTTAAGCCTTGATTGCCAGCCAAGTGTAGCCGAGTTATTAAACTACACTGGCACAAGCAATGAGCAAGTTGAGACTATGATGCGCGATCTATACCGTTCGCTGCGTCGTATTCGAGAGCTCAACTCTATGACCTTGCAGCTTGAGGTGCTGCGTATTACAGGTCATTTAGGTGATGACGAAACTCAATTTTTAAACAACGACTTTGTTCGTCGCGGCCCGCTTATTGATGTCACTGCACAAGATGTGTTTGAAAATGACAAGAGCAAGATGATTGAAGTCTTCTACCTCATGTATAAACATCCTGAGGTCGTAGGCTTACACGTCAATTGCTTACGTCTGTTAAGAAAAGCGCGTCGCTCTTTAACTAACTACTTAGTTGAAGTACCAGAGTGCAGAGCGATCTTTAAAACGATTTTGCAGACACCACAAGCTGCCGTCATCGCTTTTCCTTTGATGCATGAGCATCGTGTCTTATCTGCCTATATGCCATCTTGGGAAAAGATTGAAGGCCTCTGTCAGTTTGACATGTTCCACATGTACACCGTCGATGAGCACACTATTCGCGTGATTAAGAGCATCGACGCGATGAACAAGTCAGATGATCCGGCGCATGCTCTGTTTAAACATGTCTATGCACAGCTAAGCAATCCTGAGATCTTAGTGGTAGCAGCTTTAATGCACGACATCGCCAAAGGCCAAGGTGGTCACCATGCTCAGCTTGGTGCTGGAGAGTCCTTGTACTTCTGTCAGCTGCACCGCTATACCCTCTATCAAACTCGTTTAGTCTCATGGCTCGTTTATAACCATCTGTTAATGTCGGCAACCGCACAGCGTCGCGACATCAATGATCCTCAGGTAGTTAATGAGTTCACTAAGCGCGTACAAGATGAAGAGCACTTAAATCTCTTGTACTGCTTAACTGCAACCGATATCAGTGCCACTAACGATCGTGCCTGGAACTCATGGAAAGATCAGGTACTCAAGCAGCTGTACTTCTCTACTCGTCAGGCATTACGTCACGGTTTAGAAATGCCACATGACATTAAGCTGCATGCTGGCGAAAACCAACAGCTAGCGCTTAAGTACATGCGAGATCTGAACGAGCAAGATATCCGCACTTACTGGTCTTATTACAAGCACAGCTACTTTATCTACTACACTCCATTTGAACTTGCTTGGCATACACGCAACATTCTGCAGTTCGATGGTGAAAATAAACCGCTGATCCTTTTTGCTCAGCACGATAGTATGGGTACTGAAATACTTATCCATACTAAGGAAATGACTAAGCATTTTAACTTTGGCTATCTAGCGTATATTCTGGCAAAGAAAAAGCTCAATATTCAGGCGGCGCAGTTCATTCGCAACAAGCTCAATCATTCCTTGTGCACAGTTAAATTCCTGTCACAAAAAGGTGGTTGCATTGATAACGAACGCTTGCACTCCATTAGAAAGGCTCTGCTTGATGGTATTGGTGAAGAGCCTAATATCGATCAGCTTAATGCTCAGCAAAATAAGAATGCCAAGATCTTCAAACTCCCAACTCAGGTTAACTACATTGAAGATCATACTAATGAGGCTACTAACCTTGAGATCACCACGCTTGATCAGCCAGGTCTGCTAGCAAAAATTGGTATTACCTTTGGTCGTTTTGAGCTGTATGTTCGCTCTGCGAGAATTACCACCACAGGCGAGAGAGCCGACGACTTCTTCTCTGTTACCGATAGACAAGGTCGTCCTCTTAGCGAGCGCACAAAAGAAAAGCTTGCTAATGCTATTTGCGATGTTCTTGACCCTAAGCCTCTTGAAGAGGCTAAAGAGTCATCCAAATAATAGCTGCAGCACTAGCAGCAGCTGTAGCGGCATAAGCACTAGAGCAGTATCAATAACTGCCGTTGCATAAGCTGTAGCCGCATCATAAACCGTAGCAGCATCAGCAGCCCTATTAGCTTCACCGCCACGAAGCTCAAACCTCTTAGCCATCTTCAAACCTCAAGATCTTCTAGCTAGCGGTCATGCTAGCTAGGGGATAAGACCAGTCCAACGCCAACCACACTAGTTTTGCACAATGCAGGTGCAAAATTCATGTTTTTTTGCACTCACTCATCAAACAACGCACCTTTGCAATGCACTTAGCACAATTTTGCCCTAACTTGATCCATAAATAACAGCAAAAGGGCTTTTTCCTGATAAATATGTATCGCTTTGGACATGTTTTCTTGACTGTTGTAGGCATTGGGCTAATATTGAGCCTCGATCGCAGCATCAAAAACTATCTAAAAGCTGTTTGCTCACTTTTAGCAAAACTATCAAGTAGCTTGTTATTTAATATCAGCAAAACTACCTTAGATAGCTCTTATTTTGATGCGGCATGATCTAAAGATATGGCAGCACCCCCTTGATCACTTCGTTTTAGCTTCCATGAAATCATGCTCAAGCGTGACCTGAAATCGAATTAAACTCTTGAGGAACCGAAGATGTCACAGCAACTTCAGACCATTATCGATAACGCTTTTGAAAACCGCGCCTCTATTACTATGGCTAATTGCGACGCTAACGTACGTGCAGCCGTAAACGACGTAATCGCTGGCCTTGACGATGGCTCATTACGCGTTGCAGAGAAGATCGATGGAGAGTGGGTAACCAATCAGTGGATCAAAAAGGCTGTGCTCTTATCTTTCAAACTCCAGGACAACGAGCTCACTCAGATTCCTGGTGGTGCATACTACGATAAGGTTCCTTTAAAGTTTGACGGTTACACCGCTGAGCGTTTTGCCGCTGAGCAGACCCGTGCCGTTCCTGGTGCTGTGGTTCGTCGTGGCGCTTTCTTAGAGCCAAACGTTGTGCTCATGCCTTCTTTTGTAAACATCGGTGCTCGCGTAGGTTCAGGCACCATGGTTGATACCTGGGCAACTGTAGGTTCATGCGCTCAGATCGGTAAGGGCGTTCACTTATCTGGTGGCGTAGGCATCGGTGGCGTTTTAGAGCCTGTTCAGGCTGGTCCTACCATCATTGAGGACAACTGCTTCATCGGCGCTCGTTCTGAGGTTGTTGAAGGCGTAGTTATCGGTGAGGGTTCCGTAATTTCTATGGGTGTATTCATTGGTCAGTCCACCCGTATTTACGACCGTACCACCGGCGAGATCATGTACGGTAAGGTTCCTCCATACTCAGTTGTAGTATCCGGTAGCCTCCCATCTAAGGATGGCAAGTACTCCTTATACGCAGCCGTTATCGTAAAGCGCGTAGACGAGAAGACCCGCTCTAAGATCGGTCTTAACGAGTTATTACGTGAGGCTGAGGCTGAGAAGTAATCAGCTACACGCTAACTAAAGCTAGCACATGAACCTAAACTCATGTGCCCACAGCAGGCTAAGTACTTGTACTTAGCCTGCTGTGCTTTTAGCCCCAACCAAATAGCTGCCGCCACGCCAAACAGCCACCACCTCCAAATCATGCCCTGCATTCCGTGCGCTTTGAAAAGCAGAGCTCACTAAGCTGTCATAGGTACGCTTAATGATTCGTAAGTGATCAGGATTAGCGACAAATCTTTGTTTGTGATCAACTTTAGATCAAAATGCCATTATTGAACTGCAAACTCAGCAAAACGACCCTATTTTGCTCAAGTCTCGATCATAATTGCCTTAAACTGGTTGTTATTAATGCCATCACAATCTGAGACAGTTAGCAGCATCTACTCAGTAACCTAAGTTGTAATTTGCGTAAGTCTTTGGTGAAAAATGGGTTTATCATTATCTTGACAAATCGCAAATGCATGGGATTTAGCCATTAAATCAGGCTTTTAGATGCATATTAGGGACATTTCACAAATACAAAGGATGTTTAGCAACTTACTTGTCATTCAACTTGTGTTTTGACAAGCAGCTTTACATCCTAGATATTACAACTTACTCTCATCACCGAGGCCATGTATAAGCCCTCTATTCAAGAAACTGTAGCTCAGATTCTTCAAAAGACTTGAGTATAGTCAAAGATAAAGCCCTTAAAAAAGCGATCCAACTGGTTTAAAATACGCCACAGTATTCAAATGCGCATTATTTGCGAGTAGAATATGAGGCGCTATGCGCCACGTGCGTATTAAACTTTGTTGCCTAAATAAGGTTTTCATACAATCAGAGCAGAGAGTCGGTCACATTGCTTTCAATGAGCTTTTGTCATAGCAGTATGTGATAACGACTAAGTATCAAGAGAGAATGTTTAAGTGCCAGACTTTATCTACAAGTCATATAGCACTTCTTTTGTGCCATGCTCTAACTTACTAACTTAAACCAAAGTGCAACACCTACCGACCTGATGCTTAAAAAGCATAGGTGATGACAGTTTCGTATCTTGAAGCCTACTAGGCTACGTTAAACTCACTTAACTTCAGTGAGAAACGATAGAATCAAGCAACCATATAGTAATGCTTGGACCCATTAATTAGCTTCGGCCTCAGATTTAGGTAGAAAACATCAGTTTTTAATAAGCAATCTTTGCTAGCCTTTTCAAGGATCAAAGACCGAAGATGCACTAGGCAAGAGCCTTTCCTACTGCATTACTACTAGGAGCAATTATCATTATGGCCATTAGCAAAGCCAACTTAGGTGCAAAATCAGCTGCAACAGTTCGTAAATCAGCAGCTCCTGATGCTGGTAAGGCAGCACCAAGCACTGGCACTGGACGTTTGCCATCAATGCGCGAAATCCAAGAGCAAAAGCTTAAAGAGCGCCGCGACAAGCTCCAGGCTGCAACCGACAAGGTATTAGAGCAGCGTAAGCTTAAGGCTGAGCGTCAGGCAAAGCTTAAACAAGAGGCAGAGGCACGTCAGCGTCGCTCTATGATTACTTTCGTAATCGGTCTGTTCATCATGCTGACCTTGCTCATCTACTTCTTCCAGAACACTACTATGATCATCTTCAGCACACTGTTGATGTTCACTTTCTTCTTCTTAGGTATTGCCTATCAGCGTATGGTAATGCAGCTACTTGTGGTAGCTATTGCCTGTGTTGGCATTACGGCGGCTTTCTACACCATTATGAGCTCAATGTAAAAAGCCCCAAGCACCCTCTTTAGATGCCGCGCCCTGCGCGGCATCGTCGTTTTTGCCCCGACAAAAGCAACAAGCCACCTAGCTAAAGCACCAAGCGCCCTCCACTGAACCATACGCTAAACACCTTCCCAAGCCCCACAAAAGTTCACTCGCTCTCATAGCTTTGCTCAGTTTTGCAATGCTCTGATGCGCTTTTGCTCTGCCCAAATGCCCATGCCCTGCTCTCATATTATGGCAACCATTCATAGCAATAAATTTGCAGCTCCTTTGCCGATAGCACAATGTAAGTAGCGGTAGAGACAGCTTGCTAAGTTTTGATAGAGTCCTTGGTTGAACATGCGGTGATAGTTCTTGGATAGCGCTTGCTGTTTGATTGAGAGCTCTGAGTTAGAGTGCGAAGAAATGAGGCTTTGGCGGTTTTGCTAGATACAACATACAGGCATAAAAAAAAGCTCCTGAGGAGCTCTTCTTAATCTTGTGAAGTGGTGCCAAAGATGGGACTCGAACCCATACACTATCACTAGCGGCGGATTTTGAATCCGCTGCGTCTACCAATTCCGCCACTTTGGCTTCACGGGTGCTAATTATATTGATGTTAGTGAGTCTTTGCAAGCACTTTAACTGTCTCACTTGGGCGCTAGTGCTTAAACACATAGCAGCAAAGCACGTATTTTTACGATACTCTGCTGCGCTTATTAACTTAAAGCATAGCTTAGCCTTCATAAACTTATCTTAGCTTGCATATGCTTGTAAGCCTAAATTGACTTTCCTTCTCTAGACTTAGCTTTGCTATGCCTAGAGTGACGTACCTTTTATCTACTTAGTTTTTTTGAAAGCTTAGTTGGAGCTTTTTGTCTTAGACCTTGCGATTTAGGAGGTAGAAAGCCAGTCCAATAAAGAATATGGATGGAAGGAGCACGCCAATTATAGGCGGTATACCAATGCTAACAATGAACGTCGGTAGCACCTGATTGGCAATGTAATATGAAAAGCCTAAGGCCATGCCTAATAGAGCTCTTGCAGACAGAGCTACAGAGCGTAACGGGCCAAATACTGCTGAGGCTCCTAAAAGCATCATCACAATGACTATGACAGGCATCAAAAAGAGCATGTACATAGAGATGCGATAGCGGCTTGAATCAATATGATTATCATCTAGGTACTTAATGTAGTCATAAAGCTCAATGACATTAAGCTCACCTTGTCTTAGATTAAACACCTCAAGACGCTCTGGATTAATGTACAGAGCCCACTTTTGCATAGTATCGTGTTGCTTTAATACACGCTTATCTTCGTAGTTAAAAACCTTAACATCAAAAATATCCCAAGTGCCTTCTGAGGCATTGTAGATACCAGTTTTAGCTGTGGAGTAACGAGTAAGCTTAGTGCCCTCAAAGTCATAGCGTGAGAGCTGATGAATCGAGCCATCGGACATAACGCGAGTGATAAATACAAAGCTATCACCCTCACGAATCCAAGTACCCCAACCTGTACGTGATAAACGGCCCTCGGAGCGAGCGCTATTAAAAGTGTTCTGCGCATATTGCTCTGCCTCAGGAATGACGGTCTGACTCATGCCACAGACTAACAGCACCAGAGGAATTACCATCTTGCCAGCTGAATGAACAATATCAATTCGAGACTTGCCCATGTTTTGTACGATCACAAGCTCTGAGCTTTTAGCCAGCATGCCAAGGCCAATAACCGTGCCTAACAGCACCGATACTGGGAACATCATGACAAGCATGTTTGGCATTAAGAGCACGACGTACCACATTAAAAATACAAAATCGATATCGCCAGTACCAATATAACGTGACTTATCAATAAAAGTAATCAGAGCAGTTAAGAGCATCAGCACCGTTAGGCACAAGAAGATCATCTGCAACACTGTCTTTCCAATGTAACGATCAATTGTGGTAAACATGCTTATTTGTCCTCACCATCTTTATCGCTACTCTTCTTAAAGGACATGCCTAAAACTGATCCTTTAATCTTGCTCTGATGGATATGCTTAAGATACGTCTTTGGCATATTGAGCGGCAGAGCTACACATATCATGAAAAGTACCGGTACTAAATATAAGCCAGGATACAGACCTAGATTCTCAGTCTTAATAAAGTTACGTACCGACAATAACAGTAAGTAGTAGGCTAAATAGATTAAGATTGCTGGCGCTAATCGAGCAAAACGACCCTGTCTTGGGTTAACCATAGAAAGCGGTACAGCAATCAGGCACACAACTAAGGTGGTTAAGATTGGTGAAATACGCCACTGTGCCTCAAGATTAGCAATGCGTGAGTCACTGTTTAAAAGCTCAGTGGTGCTCATCATCGTAATCGCACGATACATCTTCACATCTTCAGTGACATTAGCTGAAACTGGAGCTTTAAACTCTTCAAAACGAGCTCTACGCATAGTGCCATCAGGCATATACTCGTAGCGTCTACCATTTTTAAGCTCTAGCCAGCGTACGCCATCTTCATCAAGGGCAATATGGCCCTCGTCGGCGGCAGTGATACTAGTAGTTGGACCACCCGCTCCTGCCATCTCAATGACATAGATGTTAGAGACATCTTTATCATCACGACCATTGTTATTTACGTCTTCTACATAGACGTTATATTTACCAAAGTTAACAAAGCGCCCGCTCTCAATTGGCAAAAACTCTGGATCAGTTAAAGCTTGTTTTTCAAGCGCATAAGCTGCAGTACTGGCTTGTGCTGATAATGTCAGAGAAATATAGCCTACAGCGCTAGCAGAGAGAACACCTAATAACAGCACTACCATCATAATGCGCTTAGATGAATAGCCTACGGCTTTCATTACTACCATTTCTGAGTCAGAGCAGATACGGCCTAAGGTAATAATCACAGCTGTATAGAGTGTCAGCGGGAACAAATAGGTCAAAAACTGTGGCATGGAATAAAACATGAACAGAGCAATGAGCCTTGGAGGGAATGCTCCCACGGCTACTTCTGTCATCAGCTTTACTGCAGTCTGACCTGCAAAAGCCACGACGAGGACTAATAAAACCACCAACTGTGATTTTAAAATCTCCTTGAAGATGTACTTGTCTAACTTATTCACGGTTCAATCCACAGAAAAATTCTTATTTAGAGTCATAGCAAGGGCTTAACACCGCTGCTTGCTCTGTTAAATTGTTTAGCTCATAGCCTAAGCCACTATGCTTAATTGCACTTTAAGCACTTTGGCAGGCTGTATAACAGTTTGCTTAATTACCTGGCCCTTGCTTGATTGACCACGTGGTGGCCTAAAGCATATTAGCGTCAGCTTTAAAGCATATTAGCGTAAGCTTTAGAGCATATTAGCGTCAGATTTAAAGCCCTTAAGCCATGATCTTATGAGAGCCTTTGGAGCTCGAGCTGGGATAAGAGGAGGACGATCCTCAATGTGTTTTAACAGCTCCATAGCCTCAAAGAGCCTATCAAGCTGCAGACGTTCTAAAACTGTTGCGCCACAGTAGTTAACTAATGGCAATTGCTCTACAGGAACATATGCCTTGTACTTGAGCACTTCTAAAATCAAAGTGCGCAAGAGTGACACTTGCTGTTGATTACTTAGTGCCTTAAGTGCACTCATAACCTCAACTTCATAAGCATCCCCGCGAGTGACTGATTGCACTAAGGCGTTTACCACCTCGGTTGCCTTAAGATCATCACCACTTAAGAGCATCTTCATTGCCGAAAGTGGAGCGTTAGCGCTTAAAGCTAAGGCAATTGCCGCACGCTGCTGTGTAATTGGGGTATTTAAACCTGCACACTGCTCTTTAGCTGCTTGCAATTGTGCATTGTACTCAGCCTCATCTCCATCAACACGGCGGATGATTGGAGGCACTTGATTAGATGGATTCATGAGGTAGGCAAAAGCCTGCTCAACAGGAACATCCTTAATCATCATCTTAGAAGCACGAGAGAGAATGGTTGGCAATAAGACCTCAAGTGACTTAGTCAGCATGATGATGAGGCTATTCTTACTTGGCTCTTCAAAGGTCTTCAAGATAGCGTTAGCAGCACCTTCGCTCATCAGCTCAGCACCAGCAATAATTACTACCTTGTAATGAGAACCACCAACTGCAGACTCATTTAAAAAGCCTGTGATTTTACGCATGGTGTCAATGCGCATGGTACGGGCTTGTTTGATCTCAGGTCTTACAATCAAGCCAGACAGATCATGCGTAAAGTCATAGCCACTTGATTCTTCATCAGTGCTTGAGGTGTATGCCACCTTACAGTCCATATTAGTAAGACGTGCAAAGTTAGAGCACGATGGACAGCTATTACATGGGCCATGCTCAGATGGATGATGGCACAAGACGTATTTAGCCATTTCAAGAGCTAAAAGTTTGCCGCCAAGGCCCTCGTGACCAGCAATAATCACTGAGGATGGCATACGTCCAGCGCGAACTGAAGAGACAAACTGCCTGTAGTATGGTTCTAGCCATTCAAGAAGCATGTACTATCCTCATCTATTGAGTCAACGAAATCAAATGTCTATGAAAGTGGTGTTTGTTTTTTGCCTACTTTGCTTTTACAAGATGGGCAAACTTCTTATCTAAAGCAGCGCGTACGGCATTAGCTACACTCGCCTCATCAGATGAGCCGTCGATAAGGTAAACCTCATCTGTATGCTTAGCAGCATAATCTCTAAAGCCCTGACGAATGCGAGTAAAGAACTCTTCGGCCTCTTGCTCAAAGCGATCGCGAGCAGAACGGCGTAATACGCGCTCCATGCCTAACTTAACATCAACATCTAAAAGTAAAGTTAAATCAGGCTTGAAGTTGCCAATGGCAATCTCTCTAAGCTTAGAGATAGTCTCTAAATCAAAGCCACGACCAGCGCCCTGATAGGCAACAGTTGATAAGTCAAAGCGATCAGAGATAACAATCTTGCCTTGCTCGAGCATTGGTTTAATCAAGGTGTTAACCAGCTGTGCACGGGAGGCATACATTAAGAGCAGTTCTGAGATAGAGCAGAGATCTTCTTCGTGCTCTTTAGTCAAAAGGATGGAGCGAATACGTTCAGCTATCTTAGTGCCACCAGGCTCTCTAGTACACACTACATCATAGCCAGCAGCTTGGAAGTACTCTTTGACCGTTGCTATTTGTGTGGTCTTACCTGACCCCTCGCCGCCTTCTAATGTAATAAACAGACCGCGCTGTACCTTGTTATCCAAACCAGACGAACTCATTACAACTACCTAAAATGTTGCCTTAAAGTCTGTATGAGTTAAAAAACGCCAAGCTCATTTAACTCATAACACCCACAAAATCACACATTTTACCTTGTTGTGAGACAACATTACAGCTAAGTGCAATCTAATTGTTAACTTATAGCAACTGAAATTGCCAAAACAGTGGAGAGGCTAAAGAGAAAAGGCATTGATAAGAGCTATAGATGCAAGGATTCCATGCTCATTACTCTATGTAATTTGACAAATACAAAACAGCCTAGCGTATAGCTAGGCTGCTCATTTAACAATCAATGCTTACTTTAGTTACTATTGTGTAGCACCATTGCCAAGTTCAGCTGCAGCTTGTGCATCTGCCTCAGCCTGAGCTGCCTTTTCCTTGTAGTTTTTGACAGCTTTACGATACTGCGCCACAGCACGATTGTGCTCTTGTAAGGTGGCAGAGAAGATATGGCCTTCCTTTGGATCAGGACCACGTGCCACAAAGTACAGAGCATTGGTATTAGCTGGATTTAAGACCGCCTCAATTGATGCTGCTGAAGGCATAGCAATTGGGGTTGGAGGAAGACCCGCGCGAGTGTAAGTGTTATAAGGAGTATCCTTGCGCAATTGAGATAAGCGCAATGGGCCTCTAAAGTCAGGACTTACGCCATACATAACCGCTGGATCAGTTTGCAGACGAATACCTTTTTTAAGACGGTTGACAAAAACACCTGCGATTAACGGCAGCTCGCTTTCAATGGAGCTCTCTCTTTCGACTAATGAAGCTAAAATAAGTACATGGTATGGAGTAGGAGCAATGCTATCGATCTCCATATTGCGCTCGATATAGCGATCACGCATGTACTCAGCCATCTTAACTAATGACTTAGCCACTAATTGCACTGAGGTAGTCTTGCCTGGCTCATACTCATAAGTTGCAGGCATCAAAAGACCCTCTAGAGAGTCATGAGTGCCGCCTATTGCCTGCAGCAAGGTTTCATCAGATGCGCTTCTAACTAAGATTACTTTGATAAACTCAGATGGCTTGTTAAGGATCAGATCTAACTCAGGATCTTGAGCAACATCCTCACGTGCTTGAAGACGGCGCTTAATCATGGACAGATTCATGCCCTCAATCATAGACAGAGTTGGCAGCTGTACCTTGATGACATTGCCATCGCGCATATCAGCAAGTAACTGTGGCAGAGTTTTAACACCATCAACGGCGTACTCACCGCGCTGTATTACTGGATAGCTAAAGCGATTAATCTTGACCCAAGCGTTCAGGATATATGGATTAAAATCTTTACCAGCAAGCTCACGCACTACAGAGTTTAAAGTAGCTCCCTCTTTGAGCACATACGGCTCAGCCATAGCAGCAACTTGATAGGAGTTAACCTTAGTAACCTGATCATAGGCCCAATAAGCAGCACCAGCAGCTGCTGCAATGAGCATTACAAAGACAATTAGAAACTTACTAAGAATGCCCATTCCTTGTTTCTTTCCTTGAGGGATGTGAGGGCTTTGATTGCGCTCTCTTGCTTTGAGTCTTCTGTACTCTTGCACGGCCTGTTCGCGTGCTTTAAGCATAGCCTCACGCTGCTCTCTTTGATCCATTCAATCCACCATTACGGTCACTGTTGTGTTCGTTGAGGCATCAAAATAAAAGCTTAGATGCCACACTCACTATATTTTTATACTCAGAGAACGCCCGGTGCATCAGATAAGCAACTAGCCATTTCCTTTGCAAGCCTTTGTACTCATAGATGCAACGATGTAAAAACGCAAAATTAACCACTCTAAGCCTGTTTGTCAATTTTATGCGCACAAATTTGCGTATTAATACCATATTTAGCTCTCTTTCACGGCTAAATTAGCTAGCATAAACGCCCTGCCTCCCATGGCATGCTCTAACGCTAAATTAGCTAGCATAAACACCCTAGCTCCCATTGCATGCTTTACCGCTCAATTAGCTAGAGGAACACTCTGCATCTCATGACATGGGTTACGGCTCAATAGCTAGCAGAACACACTAGCTACCATTGCGTGGCCTAATGGTCTAAAGGCACAAGCGCCATCAAAGCAAGTGCAAGCAGATAATACCGTGCATTGCAAAATTAAAGCGAAACAACCACATCCTACCTGTTCCTACTCTTGCATAAAGATGATATTTATCTAATTCATAGACACTATTAATAGGCCTTTGTGCAGCAAAATCATGGTGCATAAGCCTCTGATGTAATGTCTTTTAAGTGCACTTGAAGATGTTTTGCATGCTTTGTGTGCACAAAAACGCCGCACGAAAGCACTTTTAGGGTAAAATCCTAGACCATATTTTTTGTGTTTGGCTCTAGGCATACAATCAGCCGCATTTTGAGTAGCAGCAAAGCATTAGACCCTACCAAGGGCCCTTGAGCACCATGCTCTTTCAAACTCACACTCACCTTGTGTGACGTAACATTACCCATGTTAGTGATTTGATAAGGCCTTTAGTTTAATGCTTATGCTTGGTGGCTCTGATATTCACGCTCGCTTACGGGCCAAGCCATGCCCAAGGATGTTAGTTAATTAACCTCACATCATTGGGCATGGCCTGCAGTCAGATAGAACGAAAAAGTGTCGAACTGCTGGAGTATGAAGGCTCGCTCACAGTCGAACACAAAGTTTGTATTTCCCTATTCCGACGAGATCCTGTATTTATGGAAATGGACAAGACATACCAACCGGAAAATTTTGAAAGCAAAATTTACCAGAACTGGGAAGAGCGCGGCTTCTTCAAGCCAAGCTTAGACGCTACTAAGAAAGCTTTCTCCATTGCACTTCCTCCTCCAAATGTGACTGGCTCTTTACACATGGGCCACGCATTCCAGCAGACCATCATGGATACCATGATCCGTTACCACCGTATGAAGGGTGATAACACTTTATGGCAGTGCGGTACTGACCATGCTGGTATTGCTACTCAGATGGTGGTTGAGCGTAAGCTTGCAGCTGAAGAAGGTCTTACCCGTCATGATCTCGGTCGTGAAGAGTTCATCAACCGTATTTGGCAGTGGAAAGAGCAATCTGGCGGTACCATTACCTCTCAGATGCGTCGTTTAGGTGATTCTGTTGATTGGACCACCGAGCGTTTCACCATGGACGAAGGTCTGTCCAAGGCTGTTTTAGAAGTATTCGTTCGCTTATACGACGACGATCTTATCTACAGAGGCAAGCGCTTAGTTAACTGGGATCCTAAGCTGCGCACTGCGATCTCTGATCTTGAAGTTGAGAACAAAGAAGTTAAGGGCTCAATGTGGTACATCCGTTACCCATTAGCTGACGGTGCAAAGACTCAAGACGGTAAGGACTACCTCTTAGTTGCTACTACCCGTCCTGAGACCTTGCTTGGTGATACTGCAGTTGCAGTTAATCCAGAAGATGAGCGCTTTAAGGATCTCATCGGCAAGTACATCGTTCTGCCATTAGTTGGCCGTCGTATCCCAATCGTTGGCGACGAGCACGCTAACATGGAAACCGGTACTGGCTGCGTTAAGATCACCCCAGCTCACGATTTTAACGACTATGCTGTGGGCAAGCGTCACAAGCTGCCTATGGTTAACATCTTCACTGAAGATGCTGTTGTGCGTGATCTCTCTGAGGTCTTTGACACCAATGGCGAGCCATCTACAGAAACTACCGATTATATCCCTGAGGCTTATCGCGGCGTTGAGCGTTTTGAAGCTCGTAAGCTCGTGCTTAAGGATCTTGAGGAGCAAGGTCTGCTCGACCACATCGAAGATCACACCTTATCCCAGCCTTTTGGCGATCGTGGTGGTGTACCTATCGAGCCTATGCTAACCGATCAGTGGTATGTACGCGCTAAGATCTTAGGCAAGGAAGCTCTTGAGGCTGTTGAAGATGGCCGCATCAAGTTTGTTCCTGCTCAGTACACCAACATGTACTACTCTTGGATGCGTGATCTGCAAGACTGGTGTATTTCTCGTCAGCTGTGGTGGGGTCACCGTATTCCTGCTTGGTACGATGAGAATGGCAAGGTCTACGTTGCTCGCGATGAGGACGAAGTTCGCTCTAAGTACGGCTTAAGCGCTGATGTTAAGCTCACTCAGGACGAAGATGTATTAGATACTTGGTTCTCCTCAGCTTTATGGACCTTCTCTACCTTAGGTTGGCCAGACAATACCGAAGCTATGAAGATGTTCCACCCAACATCTGTTTTAGTTACCGGTTTTGACATCATCTTCTTCTGGATTGCTCGCATGATCATGATGACCATGCACTTCATCAAGAACGAAGACGGCACCTCACAGGTTCCATTCCACACCGTATACGTAACTGGCCTGATTCGTGATGAGGAAGGTCAGAAGATGTCTAAGTCAAAGGGTAACGTACTCGATCCTATCGACATGATCGACGGTATCTCTGTTGACGATCTCGTTGCTAAGCGTACTGCTAATATGATGCAGCCTCAGATTGCTGAGAAGATCGCTAAGCGTACTCGCAAGCAGTTTAAGGACGGCATTGCTCCACACGGTACCGACGCTCTGCGCTTTACCTTAGCTGCCTTAGCCTCCAACGGTCGTGATATTAACTGGGACATGAAGCGTCTTGAGGGTTACAGAAACTTCTGTAACAAGCTGTGGAATGCTTCTCGTTTCGTACTCATGAACGTAACTCAAGACAAGTTAGTTGCTCCAAGCGAGTCTGACTTAAGCCTTGCAGATCGTTACATTCTCTCTAAGCTCTCTGAGTGCATTGAGAATGTTGAGAACTACATGAACTCCTATCGTTTCGATCAGGTTGCCGCAACCATTTACGAGTTCATTTGGAATGAGTACTGCGACTGGTACCTTGAGTTCACTAAGGCTATCTTAAAGGACAACAACGCCACCCAGGCTCAAAAGGATGCTACTGCCTACACCTTAGTAAATGTCCTCGAGACCATTTTACGTATGGCACACCCAGTCATCCCATTCATCACTGAGACCATTTGGCAGCAAACCGCTCCAATGCTCGGCCGCATGAACGATGACAAGAGCATCATGACTGCTCCATATCCTTGTGCTTGCGACTACAAGCGCGACGAAGAGGCTGAAAAGGCCATTGCATGGATTAAGGACTTCATTACCTGCGTACGTAACTTACGTGCTGAGATGAAGGCATCCCCTGCTCTTACCTTACAGGTTATGCTCCGTGGTGCTGGCGATCTTGAGAAGAACTGCGTTGAGAACCACACTAGCTACTTAACCTTACTGAGCAACATTGAAAAGCCAACCTTCGTAGGTTCCGATGATGCTCTGCCTCCATGCGTATCTAAGCCATTAGCTACTGCTGAAGTTTTAATTCCTATGAAGGATCTCATCAACAAGGAAGAGGAGCTCAAGCGTCTTGGCGATATGGCTGCAAAGCTTGAGAACATGATTAAGGGCGGTGAGGCTAAGCTTCAGAACGAGGCTTTCGTATCTAAGGCTCCTGCTAACATCATCGAAGGTGCTAAGGCTCAGGTTGCTTTAAATAAGGAGCAACTTGCTAAGCTGCACGCTCAGATGGAAGAGCTCAAGAAGCTCTAATCATAATTAGTAAGGATACGCCTTATCCTTAATTCCATCAGATCATAAGAACTGATCTGAGCTCTCAAAAAACGCCGCACTCATAAGAGTAGCGGCGTTTTTTTTATCCACAGAATCATCAAGAGAAACACGCATATGCCTTAGCTCGATGCGTGATAAACCGCATACTTTAAGCATCCTCTGCAAACATTTGCCACCACAACTAGTACAATCATCTAAAAAATATCTTAGATAAGTGACACTCAATTGCCAAGGGCATGAATACCTAGCATAGCCCATATTTTCAGGAGGGTAGCATTATGATTAACGGCGATCCTAACGATTTCATCGAAGTCGTCTACAGTGGCCAAGATATACCTTTCTTGTTTCGAGGACAAAAGTTCTGGTTTCAGGGCTACAACCAGAATGGCGGATGCCATATGGAAGTGATGGAATGCTTTCCACCGTATAACCTTCGTTGGGAACACGATGATGTTACCTATCAAGTCTGTGGTGATGCTTTTCAGAAAGCTCCTATGTTTGATGGCAAAACATTCTGGGAAGTCGAACATGAAATTGAATGGTTAGATGCGTAGCTCGAGCATAGCTACTTACCATTCAAGCCTCTATCCACAAGAACATGTGTAGCATCTTTGATGCAGCAACTATGTTCTGAAGCTAAAGATCATGATCTTAAGTTCAAGCACTTCTCAAGGTCATGATCTTTAATTTAAGTACTTTACAAGATCTTGAGATTAACGCGGAATCTGCACTGACATTCCGTCAGATAATGAGCCAGATTGAACCTCAAAGTAGCCTGCATCAATGCCAATAGATCGCAAATCGTATGAGGAGAGCTCACCTACCTGCTCGCGACCACACTGAATCGGTCTGCTGTCGTTCTTTAAGCGTGATACATCCATGCCGTTAAGGCTTACATTGACGCGCTTAGGCAAGCCTAAGATCATCACTCCTGCCACACCATTTTGCACGCCTAGTACTTGTACTTTTACTACATCATATGAGGCATCTTTCTTTAGGCTGTAGAACAAAGCACAAGGATCTACAGCGGCACTTGCCATAGTTGGCAGTGCAGCAACAAGAGCCATAGAACTACCTAGCACAAGCGACACGATCTTTTTAGAAAGAATCATAAAACACCTCAACATTCTAAATGAGTAATGAATAGCATAACCTAAGATCTACAGCCTAATCTTAGCTGCAGAAGATCACTAACCTATCATTCCTAGCATCCGTATACGAGAGCAGCCTGTATCAATATGGCTACTCAATGCTCATTCAATACAGCACTACAGCTTATATGTACTATGGCATTGCAGCTATGCAAAGTTTTGTAAGGCAATACGTTTAGATGCTAAATGTCTCCCCATAAGTGCGCAATATGCTAGCCATTATGGTTTAGTGCCCTGTTTTTGGCTCAAATTTAGTGCGAAATAGCTAAAACCATAGTTCTATCCTTGTGAGCTTGTGATGGAGATGCATATTATTGATACATGATTTAGAGCACAAACCGTAAGGTTATCGGCTTACCTGAACTGACTATTGTCAGTGCCGCGTGCGCAACTTACATTGGCAATCAATTGCAAAGAAGGATAAGTCTCATGGAATTTGCAACTAAATGTCTTCGCGCAGGTTATCAGCCAAAGAACGGTGAACCAGGTGCCCTTCCTATCGTACAGAGTACAACTTACAAATACGACACCACTGAACAAGTTGCTAAGCTTTTTGATCTGCAGGCTGCAGGCTTCTTCTACAGTCGCTTAGCTAATCCAACCGTGGATAGTGTTGAGCAAAAGATCGCCGCTTTAGAAGGCGGTGTTGGTGCAATCTGTACATCATCAGGACAGGCCGCCGCGTTCCTGTCCATTATGAACATCGCGCAGTCAGGTGACCACATTGTCGCCTGCTCCAGCCTATACGGCGGTACTATTAATTTACTGGCCGTTACCTTAAAGCGTTTTGGTGTAGAAGTAAGCTTTATTGATGAGTCATTACCTAACGAAGAGTTGTCAAAGGCTTTTCGTCCAAACACTAAGGCCGTTTTCTCCGAGACCATTGCTAACCCATCTACTCGCGTTTTAGATATTGAACGTATTGCCAAGCTCGCTCATGACCATGGCGTACCTTTAATTGTCGACAATACCTTTGCCACCCCTTACTTATGCCGTCCAATTGAGTACGGTGCAGACATCGTAATGCACTCCACCACTAAGTACATTGATGGCCATGCTTTAAGCGTAGGTGGCGTAGTAGTTGACTCTGGCAATTTCGATTGGCTAGCTCACAAGGATAAATTCCCTGAGTTTGCTCAGCCTGATGAGTCCTATCATGGATGCAAGTATGTAGAGGCCTTTGGTAAGGCAGCTTATATCGTTAAAGCTCGTGTACAGCTCATCCGTGATCTTGGCTTTTTACAAAGCCCGCAGAACGCTTTTTACATCAACCAAGGTTTAGAGACCTTACCTTTAAGAATGGATCGCTACTGCTCTAATGCTTTAGAAGTTGCTAAGTTCTTAAAAGGTAATGACAAGATCGAATCTATATTCTACCCAGGCCTCGAAGATCATCCAGATTATGAACTGGCCCAAAAGTATCTTAAGAAAGGCAGCTCTGGCGTAATCTCTTTTGATATCAAGGGTGGTCGTGATGCTGGTGCTCGTTTTATCGACAGTCTCAAGCTTATCGACCTTAAGGTTCACGTAGCCGATATCAAGTCATGCGTGCTTCATCCTGCCACTTCAACACACCGTCAGCTTACTGATGAGCAGCTTGAAGCTTGCGGCATTAAGCCTGGCTCAATTCGTCTGTCCGTTGGTCTTGAGGATGTTGCCGATATCATTGCTGATCTTAAGCAGGCACTTGAGCATGTCTAGCACTAGTTAAACTTAGAATCTAAAACAAATAATTTAGCCAAGTATTGCTTCACTAAGAAGCCAAGTACAAGGCTCAAACAGAACCACTACACAAAATAACACGTCTTAGATGGCGTGTTATGCGTATTAAGTCTAAAAAGGCCCTGAGTATTGCTGCTCAGAGCCTTTTTTCTTGGGTACAAATTACTAAAAAGCTAGTTACTTATCTTTAGCGTCCTCTAAAGATTTAGAACCTACATTCTAAGTAACTAAGCCTTAGCTGCCTTAAGCGCATCAGCTAAACGGCCCTTTACATTCTCAAAGCCACCATTACTCATCACCACTACAGTAGTGTTGTCATCAGTTGCTTTTACGACCTCATCAATTAAATCTGCGGTGCTAGTGTCAACGATATGAAGAGGCTTGGCGCAGTCTTTTACCAGCACAGACATATCCCAGCTTACAGCCTCATTGTGGTATACAAAAACCTCATCGGCATCGTTGAATGATGCACCAAGCAGTTCACTGTTGCCGCCCATTTTCATGGTATTGGAGCGAGGCTCAAATACGCACACAATACGGCGATCTTCGCCAACATGCTTACGTAAACCATCTAAAGTAGTTTTGATAGCAGTTGGGTGGTGAGCAAAGTCGTCATACACTTCTACAGTTCCGATCTTTGCGACTAACTCCATACGACGCTTTGGCATCTTGAACAGAGCCATAGCCTCTGCACCCTTAGCAAAAGGAACACCGGCCTCATGAGCTGCCAGTAATGCCATGAAAGCATTACGGGCGTTATGCATACCAGTGGCGTTGAGCTCAACTTCGCATTCTAAAGCACCTGAGGCATTGAGGATCTTAAACTTAGAACCATCAGCAGCAGTGATCTCAAGCTTGTATGGGCAATTGTCTGAACCAACACCAATGTCTTTAGACCACAGGCCCATCTTAATGGTGGAGAGGGCATTAACATCATCATATGGATAGATCACGGCACCGTTTGATGGAACGATACGTACCATGTGATGGAACTGCTTTTTGATATCTTCAATGGAGTTGAAGATATCGGCATGATCAAACTCAATATTATTGATGATGGCGATATCAGGGTGGTAGTGAACAAACTTAGAGCGCTTATCAAAGAAAGCACAGTCGTACTCATCAGCCTCAATAACAAAGTACTTGCTATCACTTCCACGAGCAGAGTAGCCAAAGTTCTCTGGAATACCGCCAACTAAGAAACCTGGATTTAAACCTGCATGTTCTAAAATCCATGTAAGCATAGCTGTTGTGGTGGTCTTACCATGAGTACCAGAAACAGCAAGCACAGTCTTCTCACGTAGGTACAGCTCCTCAAGGAAACCAGGGCCTGATACATACTTTAAGTGCTCATTAAGCATACGCTCAATTACTGGCATGCCGCGCTTCATGACATTGCCAACTACAATCAGATCTGGCTTAGTGTCAAGCTGCTCAGCTCCGTAGCCTTGGTAGATTTCAATGCCAGCCTCTTGGAGCTCATCAGACATTGGTGGATAGACATTTAAGTCTGAACCAGTAACCTTGTGACCTGCCTGCTTGGCAATTAAAGCGATACCACCCATGAAGGTACCGCAGATTCCTAGAATATGAATGTGCATGACTAGCGCTGCCTGAGCATCTGTGCATCAGCTTAAGCATATCCTCCACAAGCATGCCTAATATAATTAGGTCTGGCTGTTATCGGAGCTCTTGCTTAAATGAAGATGCAATAACAAAGAAGAATAAAATTGATTTTATGACCACAAAAATGGCCAGCATCCTCAAGCCTACGCGGCTGAAAATGACTGGCCTATTGTAGCAAAAGTGCTTAGCTTTAAGTATGTAAGCTTGCTATCTACGAACCTTAGCTTGACGCAATTAAGCTCTCTAAAAGCTTGACTGCTAATTGCTCGAGCAATGCTATGGTCTCCCCTCTAAGAGCTGTGCGCTGCAAACTCTATGGCATGACCTCTATGGGGAGATGATGACTATGGCTTTGGCATAGATGGCATGATGTTAGGGTCAACCACGCACTTTAAGTATGGCTCAAAGGCACGTGAGTAAGTTGCTACTGGCTTACCATCCTTATCAATCTCAATAGCATAGACAGCAACAGAGTTCTTCTCGCCCCACTCAACTGCTTTTTTAGCACCTAACACTAATAAACCAGTATCCACTGCATCGGTAATTAAAGCACTACGATCAATGACTGATACAGAAACAGTACGGTGGCTAATTGGCTTACCAGTCTTGGTATCGATGATGTGGGAGTAGAACTTGTCAGTATCTTTATCTAAGAAGAAGTTACGGTAAGAGCCAGCAGTTGAAATAGCCATAGACTGTGGGCAGGCAACGGCAAAAACCTTAGAACCTTGGCTTAATGGGTCTTCAATACCTACACGCCAGAGCTTACCATCAGGATTTGCGCCCTTAGTACGAATAGCACCAGCAACAGCAATCATGTAGTTTTCAACGCCCTTTTGATCCATGAGTGCAGCAAGCTCATCTGCAGCTAAGCCCTCACCAATGGTAGATAAATCAAGCTCAACACGAGGATCAGTCTTCTTTAAGAAAGCACCCTCATCACCTGCTCTGTAAAGACCAAAACGCTCTAAACCTACATACTCTAAGGTGTTCTTAATATCTTCTTCGCTTGGAGATCGGCTAATTTCACCTTTTGGACCAAAGCCCCACAGATTTACTAATGGGCCGACAGTTGGATCCATAGATTGTTCCACGCGACGAGACTGCATAACCACTTCTTCAATCACATCAGCTAAATAAGAGGTAATGATAAAAGAGTCAGTGCTCTTGAACTCATTAAAGCGTGCAATTTCAGCCTTTGGATCAAAAGTTGAGATGGCATCAGAAACTTTCTTGAAGACAAACTCAGCATCAGCACGTAAAGTCTCTTCACCGCCTGGATAGCCACCTGGTACGGTTACATAGTAGAAAGTGCCGAAAGTCTTGCCATCGATCTTAGTAACTTGATCGAATTTTTGTGTCAGAACATCGCTCTTTGGAACTTCTTTATCTCCACCGCATGCACTTAAACCTAAAGCGAGTAACGAGGCAACTACACATTTAACTGCCGTTGAAACAATAGAAGCTTTCACGATATTTATCCTTCACACAACAAATAATATGCGCCAATCAGTAAATCATCATTAACTTGATTACTAATCAGCAATCTTGAGTTATCAGCCTGTCGCTCGATCAACCGACGCTTGAGTATGAATAGCTCTATCGAACTAAGCATGAGTTAGTCAGGCATGAGTGTAAATTCAAGCTAATAGCTGACTAAAACGATTATGCCGCTTTTGAATCAATTTATAGAGCTAAAGAACGGGCAATTGCAAGTTAGACTAAAATTTTTGTCAGGCAAAATAAGCTCTTATGCCACTTGTCATGCCATTAAGTTCAATAGATAGCCCATGTAAACTAACATTGTAGCCATCTAGCTATTTAAGACAAAAAAAGCCTGCATTAGCCTTCAACCTAGAAGTGCTGTGCAGGCTTCGTGGGACAAATGACTATCAACCAACCTATAGGAGAACATTATGACAATCATCTAAGCAATCACGCTAGACAACACACTTTAGTCATTTGTCATTCTTTAAGGCGGCGAGTTTAGACTTCCTTGAAGCTAATTTCGCACTGACCAGTTGAACAACCGGTGCCTTGTAAAGCTGTCTTAGTAGTTAAATTCTCTTCAGTCTTAGTGAGGCAATTCTTAGTAGGCTTACGGTTCTTCTGGCCATGGAAGCCGCAACCGCTATTGCTACACATAGCGCAGCTGATGCCCTCTAAAATCTCATGGGCTTCACTTTCGCTCTTTAAGCCACCACGCTTGAAGATAAGTCCGAGTGATAAGAAAAAGATGAAGACACAGAAAATGCCGAAAGATACAAGATAAATCATACAAACCTCAAACTGTGCCGACTCAAACTAAAATCCTCTATCGGCGCTGCAATAACATAGCATAAAAAACCATAAATTCGCTTATACATGACAATTTTTAACGCATTAATGCCATCACATGTTTGAAGTTGTGACCACTAGCACCCCTTGAGTACGATGAATCTAACAACACAAGGCTATTAAATTCGCTATGAAGCTCTGGCCATAATCGTATGTTTGGCGGGATTAATTCACGCTATGAGCAAATAAAGTCCATATCAAATGGCTTTTAGATAGGCCAATTACACGAATGTATATGCAAATCTATTGAATAAAACTTTACCAAATCTTTGAACTATCAGAACTCTGCTCTAGTGTTTTGCAAAGTTCTGACGGTTATCTTGCGTATCCAAAGATATCATAGTTTTCTATGGCCAAAGAGTCTTAGGATTGGTATTCTTGCGGATAGCAGGATGTTTTTGACCATAAGGCATTGCTCCTATAAAGTTCCTTTTGAAATGGCCGCTTATCTTGTTTGGACTGCCACTAGGGCGACCTCTTCCTCTCTTTGGTGCATTTGGGTCTATCAAGCCGTTCTTAATCGCCTCGATGGTTTTCTTGTTTAGGCTGCCTTTTGGTCGTCCGCGACCTCTTTTAGGAGCATCCTGTACTA
>NZ_AXWV01000020.1 GCF_000482845.1 Anaerobiospirillum succiniciproducens DSM 6400 | reverse complement strand
TCTGATCTGCTTGCTCAAGTAGTCTTGCTCTAGATTTTCTTTCTTTCTTTACCACTCCTCTGTTTTTGTCTTTCAAATATGCGCGGACAGTAGGCTGAGATATTTGTAGAGTTTCAGCAATGTCCTTCACTGAATGTCCATCTGCATGGAGCTCTCTAAGCTTTAATTGTTGCTTTTCACTAATCATAAACTATTAATGGCAAATGTAATAAGGGCCAGTAAGATATAGAAAAAAAAGCTAAAACGAAAGAAAAATTTTTAAAATGCACTTAAAATCGTGATAGTGCTCACAAAAATAGCAGAAAATTCATACTGTCACTGTGCAGGAAAAAAACATTGCCCACAACAATTTGCTCATGGCCTTTTGGCAAAGGCGCTTTGTTTTCTGTACACCCTAATTTGATAATGGCCTTGTTTGCTCAGCGGCTTAATGTGTAATGGTCTGTTTGCTTGGTGTTCTTGTTTGCTAAGGGCCTGTTTGCTCGGCTGGCTTGTTTGCTATGAGCCTGTTTGCTCGGTGGTCTTGTTTGCAATGGGCCTTGATGGTGTGGCGGTAGATTGGACATATGCATACTGTAACTTACTGCATATGTTAGTGTGGAGTAAGGTATCTGTATCTGTGATGTTGCTTTTTATGATGAGTGCTGATGTTGTATCTAAATACGAGCAAGGCCATCTAATGATGGCCTTGTTTGTTGGTTTAGAGCAGTGAGTCCTTTCTAAGATGCGGCGCTCTTAGAGTGGGCGGCCGTTGATGGTCTTTGGCAGAGCAAGGGCTACAATGCCAAGGAGCGGCATTAAGGTGGTGTATTGGAAGACGGCCTCAATACCAATGTGATCGGCAATTACGCCTAAGACACCGGTGATGACACCACCAAGACCAAAGGCAAAGCCAAAGAACACACCTGAAACTAAGCCAGTACGACCAGGGGCTGCATGCAGCGCACTCACTAAGATAGCTGAGAAGGCGCTAGAAATAATGATAGCGGCGATGATAGTTAAGATGATCACGCCGGTAAAGTTCACATATGGCAAGGCTAAGGCAAATGGAGCAGCACCCACAATAGACAGGAAGATAATACGGCGGCGACCAAACTTGTCAGTTAATGGACCACCGAGCACTGTGCCTAAAGCAGCTGCAGCTAAGAATGCAAAGAGCACATACTGTGAGACAGATACGGATACTCCAAACTTCTCAATTACGTAGAAGGTAAGATAGCTGCTCAAAGATGAGGTGAAGACCATCTTTGAGAACATTAAAACAAAGAGCAGTAAGAAGAGCTTGCCAGTTGCGCCTCTAAAGATAGATGACAGTGGCGTGGTAGAGGCACTCTTTTCAGTTGGAGACTTTAAGCCAGCTGGTACCTTTAAGCTCATACGGCCAATGTAGAAGAGCAAGATCATGGCTACAGCTGCAAAAGCGGCAAACAGAGCAATGCCATCCTGACCATATTGAGTCAAGATCAAAGCTGCAGCTAAAGGACCAAAGGCTGCACCACCATTACCACCTACTTGGAACACAGCCTGAGCAAGACCTGGTCGACCATTAGCAAAACGCTGAGCACGACGTGCTGCCTCTGGGTGGAAAATAGCAGAGCCAGCACCGATAAAGGCAACTGAGATTAAGATCATCTCATAGCTATGCGCATTTGAAAGAGCAATCAAGCCTGTAAAGGTCACGCCCATGCCTACGGTAAGAGACTGATTAAATGAGCGGTGATCTGCTGCCCAACCTACCATTGGCTGCAGTAACGAAGCAGTAATCTGAACAACCATGGTAATCAAGCCGACCTCAGCAAAGGTCAGCATGTAGTTTTCTTTTAACAACGGCAAGGTAGCTGGGATAACCGCCTGAATTAAATCATTACAGCAATGGGCACAACACACTAATAAAAGCATCTGCATCGAAAAGCGTGCAGCATTACGGCGGATCTCATCATCCTCAACCAAAGTTGGGTTCTCACTTAGACTCATATTTAGCTCAAATAAATCCAAACATACTCACGCATGACACCACATCCCAATACAAATAGGTGTCACTACCTCATATACAAGTATATCAGCTCGATAAAAATGCTGATTTGCATCTGTTTGGCTATAGATAAAGATACGCATCTACCCTTAATTACAGGCTAACATGGTGCGCACAAGCAATTGCATGAGGCAGGCAAACGCACTTTCTTAGAGCAGATAGCATATGCCTAGCTGCGTAGCAAAAAGCAGATGGCGCTTAGCAGTTAACAGTTAGCAGTTAGCCTAAAGCAGCACGCTGCTCGCAGTTTGCAGTTCACAACAAACTACTAGCACCACGCCGTTTCGAGTTAGCAGCGAGAAGTTATGGATAGCGTTAGAGTTATGGCTAGAGTTAGTAGCTGTCAGCTTGGCCGCCCAATGCAACTAAAAGTGCTGCTGCGAAACTTAGCTCTTAAAGAGCTCAGTTTGAAATGGTCTAATTGCTTAAGTTGCTAAGTTGCAAAGACATGTGCAATTGGCAACACCAGCTTAAGGCCTACAAGATGTGAACATTTATGAGGATGGCGTGGCTATTATGGCAAGTTTATGGCTAGTTTGTGGCTGAAGATGGCTTGATGGATGCGGCAAAGATATTGGCGACGAGAGATTCAAATGCTGAACTTTGCTTGGTTGATGCGATGGTGCATCTCAAGTGGTATGGAGCAATTAAGAGTATTAGGCGGGGTAGCTGTCCTTAGACTGAAGCTAAGGACAGGAAAGATGTGAAAATTTTGCTTAGGAGCCAGTTGCAGTACGGATTTGGAAGCCTAAGTGATAAAGCTTACGTACCTGCTCTGGGCTTGCGCACTTAACGACTACCTTCTTAAGCTCATGACGCTCTTCATAGTGCTTACGCAGGAAGTCAAAAGTCTCGCCGTTATAGCACTGAGTTCTAAATAAGCTGTCGTCTCTGCGTACATCATAAACGCTGAATACTAAGCGACTTAACAGTGAGTTAGTAACAGGAGCGTTCTTGTTCAGCTCAATTGAGGCAATATCAGCAGGAGCACTTGGGATTTCAAAGTCAGTATGCAGTCCTAAACGCTCAATCATGGCCTGAGCAACCATCTCAGTACCACGATTCTTAGCCTCAAAAGCATAGCCTGCAATGTGTGCAGTACAGCCTTCTAACAAAGGAATCAGCTCTGGAACTAAGATATCAGGCTCGTTTTCAAACACGTCTAACCATGCGTGAATAAAGCCTGGCTTTTGAGATAAGAGATCGTATAAAGCCTTGTTATCAATAACACCACCGCGAGCAGTATTAATGAGGATTTGGCCCTCATGCAAGGTTGCAAGCTGCTCAGCACCAATCATATGGTGGGTTGGGAAAGGATTTTCGATGCTCTTGTGAGTTAATGGCACATGTAAGGTGACGATGTCACAAGCAAGTGCTTCTTCAAGTGGATGATCGTACAGCTCGGGATCAGCAAGGTCGATATCGCATAAAAAGTCATCGCCCTCAGAGAGAATGCGCAGTGAGGCAACTTTCTCATCGACACCACCGTAACGTGGATCGCCCTTGCCTTGCATAGACTCAAGAATAGATCTGAACTGACTAGCTCTAAGTGGATCAGAACAGACGATCTTCATGCCTAAAGCTTGAGCACGACGATATACGCGAGTACCGACGTGGCCAAGGCCCACAATGCCAAGTGACATTTTAGAGAAGTCTAAGTTGTATCTTTGGGCAAGTACCATCAATACTGACAGAATATAGTCAGCAACAGAGCGAGCATTACAGCCATGCGCTGCAGCAAATTCGATTTGACGGCTCTCTAAAGCCTTTCTATCGATATGGTCAATACCAGAGGTAGCAGTTCCAACAAACTTCAAAGAGTCTGCATGACGTAGCAGGTCATCATCTACTTTAGTTACGGAACGTACGATCAGTGCGTCAACTCCTTTAAGATCGTCAGCGACAATATCGCGACCGTATTTAAGAGTTACATCGCCAAAAGCAGAAAAGATCTGCTTTGCATTTGGAATTGCCTGATCAGCCAGTATTTTCAACATGACCACTTCCTCATTGCACCATTAAATAGCTATTCATAGCTATGCGTCCTATTTGGACATGGTGGCCGTATTCAAGTTGCTAAGTTTTGTACAAAGATGAACTAAAGCTTCCGTCCTTGGATTAGACCTAGCTCTGCTCGTTCAGAAATAGGCCTATTAGTATAAGCCTAATCTTAAGTTTGCACTGCCTCAAGTTTAGAGCAACTTATACCCTCAACCCCTTAGCTTGTTTGATTGTTTTTTATATAAATAGCTCTTCAGTTGCATCCGATGGTTACAACATTAAGAACTGACTCTTTTTTAAGAGCCCAAATTGTGTTGTTTGATTGGTTAAAGCATGCATTATAAACAAAGCATTAAAAATGCCTTGTTTTAACAGCGAGCTGAAGCGTTCGTCCTCTTGGCCGCTGCTTAATCTAATTCGTATAGGGTTTTAAACCCCTACCTTTATTTGATCCAAAGGGTGCGCCTTTGGCAACTTATCATAATGGCCTCATTGTCACACTTATTGTGTCTAGATGACAAGTATGTAAGGTCAATTGCGCGAGCTAACTCATGAAATAAGTCTAGATAAACTAAAAATTGCTGCCCTAGCTCACTAAATTTCAAGACAAAATGTGAACAAGGCGGCATATCTATATCTTGCTTATGAAACAAGTAAGCACAGCTAACTAACGCAAGAAAAACTAAGCTTCATCATTAAGCCTGGTCAAACTAATGCTATAGCACTAAGGAGCTCAGCAATTGAATTGCTTTGTAAGGCTAAATTTGGCAAAAGATAATATCTTAAGCTTACGCATAGCCTACGTCTGCCATTAGCTCGTGCTAGATCATATCTTAAGGATGATCATAGGCTACGCTTGCTTGTAGCTGAAGCTAGCCTTTTAGCAAGCTTAAGCAAGCTCAATGGCCATGGTTTTTAAGTGCTGTCATTGGCCCAATTTGGGTGCCAAAACATATTATGCATGGCTAAAGTGGCGGTTTTTCACACACGCAAGAATTGATTTTACTCCAAAAGCACGCCATTAAACGGCCACGCACCGTGACGGGCCACAGACTATCAGTACAAAAAGCAATCATGCCTTACCACTTGTCCTGTAGCTGATGACTGTAGATGCCCAAACTATCTACTTTCGTGAAACTTAGTGAGCTGAAAAAATAGCTTGGCACTTCTTATCGACAAAAATGAGCGACTATTCTAAGAGCGCATTTAAATCGGTGCTGTATAATACACACACTCAATTTTCACACATCTTTAGTGACATCATTGAGTCAACAAGCAAGCAAAGAAGTTAAGACTTGTTGCCTTCATAGCTTGCACTTATCCCAAATTACCCATCGGTTCCAATCCAAGGATAGAGTAATGTCTTTTAAGCTTGATACAGCCACCCAACATTCCACCACCGCCATGTTATTAGGTTCTGGCGAGCTCGGTAAAGAAGTTGCGATTGAGTTGATGCGCCTCGGCGTTCATGTTGTGGCTTGTGACCGCTACGACAACGCCCCTGCCATGCAGGTTGCTCATGAAAAGATCGTGCTGAACATGAAAGACCCACAGGCTCTGCGTGAGGCCATTGAGCGTGTTAAGCCTGACTACGTTATCCCTGAGATTGAGGCTATTGCCACTGAGCTTCTCATGGAGATGGAGCAAAACGAAGGCTTGCACGTAGTTCCTAGCGCTAAGGCTGCTTTCACCACCATGAACCGCAAGCAGATCCGTGCTTTAGCCGCTGAGAAGTTAAACTTACCTACCTCTCCATACTTCTTTGCTAAGTCCTTAGATGAAGTTAAGCGCAACATCAACCGTGTTGGCTACCCTTGCATCATCAAGCCAGTAATGTCCTCCTCTGGTAAGGGTCAGAGCACCATTAAGTGCGAAGCTGACATCGAGCCATGCTGGAACAAGGCCTGCACCGAAGGTCGTGGTGGCGAGGCTGAGGTTATCGTTGAGGGCTTCGTTAAGTTTGAAAAGGAAATTACCTTACTTACCGTTAGCGCTATCGATGGTGTCCACTTCTGCAAGCCAATTTTCCACCACCAGGTAAATGGTGACTACCACGAGTCTTGGCAGGGTGATTCTCTTCCTGAGGACATCCAGCTCGAGGCTGAGCGTATTGCTCGCAGCGTAGTTCACGCTTTAGGCGGTCACGGTATCTTCGGCGTTGAGCTCTTTATCTGCCCAGGTGCTGTTCACCCAGTATTATTCTCTGAGCTCTCTCCTCGTCCACACGATACTGGCATGGTTACCATGGTATCTCAGGATCAAAGCGAGTTTGCTCTGCACGTACGTGCTTTACTCGGTCTGCCAGTTGGCGAGATCACCTTCCTCGCTCCATCAGCATCTGCAGCTGTATTAGCTGAAGGCGAAGGCACTGCTATTCACTATGAAGGCCTTGAGGATGCCTTACGTGCAGGTGGCGCTCATGCTGCTGCTCGTATCTTCGGCAAGCCAGAGGTTAAGGGTGAGCGTCGTCTTGGCGTTATGTTAGCTCGTTCTACCGATACACAAGATGCTCTTGCCAAGGTTAAGGCAATGCGTGATCAAATCAAGATCACCATCTCCAAGGAATAATCTAATTCCAAGCTACAAGCCTGGCAAAATATGCTAGGCAAAGATAAATAAGCCCAAAGACCTGCAGTGCCATCCACTTAAAGTCTTTGGGCTTTTTCATTGCCCTTTTTGCCGATCCCTTTCATGGCGGTAGACATCAACCGCTCAATCTAAGCAACTGTTACACGATTGCCCTTTGCATAACAACCACCTGCCTCCAACAGCACATCAAGCTTAAGCACCGCACCATTAACACCACAATACGAGACACAAGAAATCAGAGCAGCTTTCATAGCCATAAAGGATAATTGGCTGTTAGAAGTTTATCTTCATAAGACGTCTAACCGCATGATCACTACTCTTATTGCGCTGCTAATTAAGCTACCTCATTTATCTCGCCGCAAACGAAACATAGCGCTTTGTTAGTTAATAAATAGCAAGGAATACAAAGTTAAAAGTGCTATTTGCATGTCTCTCATACGGTTATGTTTTACAATTTTATATGCTTTGCTTGCACCAAAATGGTCTTTCGATACAAGTAGGCACAATGCCCAGTTCTCATGCTAAAAACGCATATGTATCGCAAAGGCTGGAGTTATGTCTAAAATTTTGCGGTATCTATACATGGATATAGAGTATATAAATTATAGTTTTGGCAAGTAATATCAAGTTCAACTTCATAATTTGGAATTTTGACTTTCTTTTTCTGAATATGCCTATGGTAGAGTTATAGCTACAAACATAGGAGCGCTTTGACCTTCGATAGATCACGGCACTTCCTTTATTACTTAGGTTGACGTTGAGCTAAGACTTATCTTGAGCCTCAACTTACGTCAGTGTACTTGCATTTAATTACTCATTTTGAGTTTGGGCCGCTTCTAATCATGAATTTACGCCCAATGATGTTTGTATTCTTACGACCAAGCCTCTCGTATTGCAAATAGGTAAGTGTCATCGCACCTGATGATTGCTTGTAGCATTATGCGTATAACGAGATGCTTCATTTGACAGTGCGAAATTCTTATGAAGATCAGTAATTTTTTCACAAGCAAAGGATTGCGTATTAAGAACTCTTTTATCGCTCTTATGCTCGCATCAACTGCTCTGTTTGCATCCTCTTCAGCTCAAGCTGCAGGTGAGTTATCTAACGAAACTCTTACTGCAGTAATCTATCCAATTGGCTCACCTCAGGCTTTCTTGAAAGATAGCATGACCCATCCATATGGCATCGACGTGGACGTAATCTATGAGTTACAAAAGCGTCTGGGCTTTAAGCTCAAAGAAGATCGTATCTTCGCTTTAGAGCGTATCGATGGCTTTAGACGTGTCAAAGCTGGCCGTATTGATATCTTTGCTGGCGGTATTTCAAAGACTGCAGAACGTCAAAAGATCTTTGACTTTTCCCCTGCTTACTATGCATCCTGCTTAGGTCTTTTATACAACCCAAAGCGTCATCCAGACGTTAAAGACGTTGGCGATATGAAGGGCATGAAGATTGGTGTCTCCGAAGGCTCAACCTCCGCTGCATATGTACAAAGAATGGGCGGCACTCCTGTGCCTTTTTCTAACCCAATTATGGCCTACTTCCAAGTCTACACTGGCGATCTTGATGGAGTGTTCTTTGACCGTCCACCACTTGCTGGTTTTGCTAACGACATGCATTTTGCTGAATATGCTGTCACTCCAGAAGGTCGTATTGGTCGTGCTGACTCTCAGTACGCCATCATGCTGCCAAAGGACTCTAAATATACTGAGATCATCAGCAAGACCATTTCTGAGATGATCTATGATGGCACTATGGACAAGATCCTCTTAAAGTGGGAAACACCTGAGATGTCCATCTTAAACTCAGAAAACTACTAAGCCACAACACAAGCTTACGTTTTTATCACATATGTGCGCACATCTACTGCGCCAACTAACAGCCTGTATTGTATTGATTAATCTCAATACATACAGGCTGTTTTGTTTTTCTCTTGCTAAACGCACCTTAACTAAGCCCACAAGCGCTACCGCGTCAAATAGATCCCGCAAGCAGTACTGCGTCAAATAGTCCCTGCAAGCACCATTGCACTCAATACTCCTGCAAGCACCACTGCACTCAATACTCCCGCAAGCACTACTGCTTTTGAATAATTGCCTATAACTTAAAGGCTTAGACCAGATATTTATCAAATTTACGACTGCAATCAGATGGCTTTGCAAAAGACGTTTCTTGCTTAAATTGCTCTGATCCTGTTCTATTGTCTCAAATGCACCAAACAAGTGAAAAACTGTAAAGTTCAGTATCTAGATTAAACCCCAGCTAAGACAATTTGAGTTACAATCATTACAGCATAAAAGCTCATATTTATACCACTCTTCAGTCAATCAACAAATTTACGCAAGTCTTGCGCAGCAACTTTTGCAAAGCTAGATATGTATCGCATTTAAAATGATGGTAATTATCAAATGCTATTGTGATAGATTAAGCTGACAAACATAGGAGTCGGCTGAGCGCAACATAGTCTTAGTACATTCTTCTAAGAAAGGAGTGAGCTGGGCACAACATAGTCTTAGTACATTCTTCTAAGATGGGAGTGAGCTGAGCACAACATAGTCTTAGTACATTCTTCTAAGATGGGAATGAGCTGAGTGCAACATAGTCTTAGTACTTCGTCTAAGTTGACGATAGAAGCCAGCAAACGCATTATCGTTGCTGATCTAACTTTAGTAGGCACAGCTTTGCACTTGTTGATTTGAGGGGCAACTTATTGTGATTAGTTGCGATCTTCAAGCCACAAAACTCGTGCAAATAAGTCTCTCGTTACGCAAGGCTAGTCATTTAAGTATATCCCCCGCCTCTTGATGCTTATGACGGGCGATAAATTGGGCATTTACCATGAAGATTGGACACTTTTTCAAATCCCAAAGTATGCACCTTAAGCACGGCTTGATTGCTCTTGTAATGGCATCAAGCGCCATTTTTGCCTCAGCACCAGCACAAGCTGCTGGCGAACTTGAGAACGTAACCCTTACTGTTTTAGTTAGCCCGCTTGGTGCTCCTCAAGCTTTTTTGAAAGACAGCATTACCCATCCGCAAGGCATTGATATTGACGTCATTTATGAAATGCAAAGACGCTTAGGCTTTAAGCTCAAAGAGGATCGTATTTACGCTCAAGAGCGTGAAGATGCATTCAGACGTATTCGCGCTGGAAAAGCTGACATTTTCATCGGTGGTATTTCTAAGACTGCTGAGCGCCAAAAGATCTATGACTTTACCCCTGTCTACTATGCCTCATGCTTAGGCCTACTCTACAACCCAAAGCGTCATCCAAATGTTAAGGACGTCGGAGACATGAAGGGTATGCGTATTGGTATTTCTGAGGGCTCTACTTCTGCAAGCTATGTACAAAGAATGGGCGGAACTCCAGTTGGCTATAGAAACACTATCATGGCTTACTTCCAGGTCTACTCTGGTGATCTTGACGGCATCTTCTTTGACCGTCCACCACTTGCCGGCTTTGTTAATGACATGAAGTTTGAAGAATTTGCTGTAACTCCAGAAGGCCCTGTTGGTCGTGAAGATTCACAGTATGCCATGGTGTTAACCAAGGACTCACCTTATACTGACATTATTAGCAAGACTCTCACTGATATTATTCATGATGGTACCATGCAGCGCATCTTAGAGAAGTGGAATGCAGGTGATATGTCCATATTCAACCCACACAATGACTCAGTAGATATCGAATAATACTCGTCTTGAAGATACAGCCTAAAAACTTACCTTAGGCCCCTAGCTCATCTTAGCTAGAGTAATCAAAAGATCATTGCAGCCCGAATGTTCTAGTAGCTTTGCTGTTAGTCTTCGGGCTGTTTTGTTTTTGCCTAAACAAGCTGCGCCATGCTGATTCTTAATGTTCATGCCATGTGTAATTGTTTTGGTGCGTAGCTATCTCGTAGATGGCAGCTACCTAAAAGAAAAATGCATCACTTAAGCCGTTGGTGATGCTTTGTGCCATAATTGACACAGCGCTATGAGCTATTACTCTTTCTTATCTAGCCATGAGTAGACATTACTTAGCCCTGTTTTACTCGTCGCCTTCCTTGACTTGTTAGCGCCTTTAGCCCACTTCATCCATACGTATTGCTAGCTCCTTTAATCGCAGTTGGCATGCATCTGTAGTGTTATTGACCTTAGCAAATTTTTGCATGCAATATTTGCAATCACGGTATACATGAGTTTTTTAACAGCCACGTCCCTGAGTTTTAGTCTGTTTTTACTAATCTAAATTTGAGAGGAATTGTTGCTATTTGCAAATTTATGCAAAATTTGCATTAAATCCGATATCAACCAGTTGGCAATATTTTTAACTTAAACTTAGCGTTACCTACCTGCTAAAAATGAGGCTATATAAGGGTTTTATGTACCAAATTCACCTTATATAGCTAGCCATTTTGGTTTTTAACAGTTGGAATAATGTTTTGTAAAAGTGTGATGTAGAGTTAGCTTTTATGAAATACTTTTGCAAGCATTGAAAAGTTTTTGCATTATATTCATATATTGCAGCACTTTGCAAAATATGCAAAACTTACAAGTGCTGATATTAGTTTGTGTATTGTGCAGTGTGCTCTAAAAGTAGCATACATGTGAAATAAGTAAGGCAACTCAATTAGAGCTTGCTCTTAGCAACACACTAACAACATGGCAAAGCCTGCATTCACTTACACCCTACTCATCTTAATGAGTTTAAAGGGAATACAAAATCTTAACTTAGTGTTTGTCAGAGCAAAATGCTTTATTGCAAAGCTTTTAATGCCATGATCTTGTAGCTGGTTTATGGGGACTTTTCAGATGGCTGATAAGCGTTCATTCTTAGCACTTATGCGCTCTATGGGAAAAGAGTACTACATCTTATCCCTAATGATGTATTTCTTCTTTATCTCATGGGCAGGCTGTTACTCATTACTTGCTGTATGGCTTAAGGAGTTTTTCAAGCTCTCTGGTTCTGAAATCGGCTTTGCTTATGCTGTATTCTCTGTAACTGCTTTATGCCTATCACCTGTCTATGGCATGTTACAGGACAAGCTCATCTTACGCCGCCATCTACTTGCCTTTGTAGGTGTTTTACTTTGCTTAGCTGGACCTTACTACATCTTTATTGTTGAGCCGCTTTTAACCATTAATGTAATTTTCGGCGGTATTGCAATTGGTCTGTACATGGGTTTTGCTTTTAACGCTGGCATTGGCGCTTTAGAGACCTATACTGAGCGTTTTGGTCGTGTTGCAGGCTTTGAATTTGGTCACGTTAAGACTTTTGGTGCCTTAGGATGGGCCACAGCTGTTGCCATCACAGGCATCTTAATTAACATCGACCCACACTATAACTTCATTATTTCTTCAATAGCTGGTGTCATCTTCTTGGCTTTACTGGTGTTCTTAAACACCGCAAACTCCTACTCCAAGAATATGCTTGAAAACTATGAGACCAATGATCAGCAAAAGGCTTCATTTAAAGAGTTAGGCCGTATTGCTAAGCATGGTAGTTTTTGGGCTTTGATCATCTACATGATCGGCGCATCTATCTATGGCGTTTACGATCAGCAGTTCCAAGTATTCTTCGTATCAAAATTTGAAGATGCTGCTGAAGGCGCTCGTATGTACGGCTTCTTAAACTCCACTCAGGTTTTCTTAGAGGCAGCTTTCACTTTTGCAGCTCCATTCATCGTTAACAAGATTGGCGCTAAAAACGGCTTACTCTTAGCTGGTGCCATTATGTTCGTACGTATTGGTGCTTCAGGTCTAGTTGACACTCCACTAGCAATCTCAGCAGTTAAGCTTCTGCACGCACCTGAAGTTCCTTTATTAATTGTTTCTTTATTTAAGTACATCACTACTCGCTTTAACCCAGCTATGTCAGCAACAGTATACCTAGTTGCAAACGTTATGGTCTGCCAGATCATTTCAGCTGCCCTAGCTCCAGTATGTGGTTATTTCTACGATACTATTGGTTTTGGAGACACCTACTTACTTATGTCAGCTTTAGTACTTGTATGCACAGTGCTGTCAGTCTTCTTGCTGTCCAATAAGACTCTTGAGGGCACCTCAGAGAGCAATATCTAAGAAGTAGCTATACAGGACTCGTTGCCTTGTTGCTGCCAAGCAAAACAATTACAGTCTCATCAAATAAGCATATACGAGTCCTTGCTAAAAAGTTCTGCACGGCTAAGACCTTGACGCAGCTAACTTAAAGAATAGTAACAATCAAACAAACTATTTAAAACTACTACGTCATAGCTACCCAAATACACAATATCTCGGGTAGCATCCTAAATTGCAAAACCATCTTGCGGAATTTAAGCGGTCTTAAAGCTGTATGTAGTTAAGTTTACTTAGCTAAAAAGTTTTACTTATTGCGCTACGACTGTAGCTAAAACTTATCCAAAATGCTCAAAGTCATACTTGCTCAAGCAGGTTAAAACTACTCTCAGCACTCGTTCATTGAGCTTTAACTATAAGTAGTATCTGCGCACTCAAAGACAGATAAGGAATCGTCATGTTAGATCAAACCAAACATCAAGAGGCACTTGCCAAGGCTAACCAATTTATCCTTGAACATGCACATGAAGTAAATAAGCGTTCCTACCCTCACTTCCATTTAGCTGCTCCTTATGGATGGATCAACGACCCAAATGGCTTTTGCTATGCTTTAGGCAAGTATCACATCTTCTATCAATTCTACCCTTACGATGCTAAGTGGGGCCCAATGCATTGGGGTCACGCAACCTCAACTGATTTAATTCACTGGGAGCACCAAGAGGTCGCCCTTGCTCCATCAGAAGATTACGACAAGGACGGCTGCTTCTCAGGATCTGCAATTGAGCACGACGGCAAGCTCTACCTTATGTACACTGGTCATCACGTTTTTGATCCAAACAACGACCAAGTTTTCCGTGAGGTTCAGGCCATTGCAGTCAGTGAGGACGGTATTCACTTCAAGAAGCTCGGTGCAGTAATTGAGCCTGAAGAGGGCATCATTCACTTTAGAGATCCAAAGGTTTGGAAGGATGAAGATGGTCTCTTCCATGTTGTGTTTGGTAAGAGCAACAAGAATGATGAGGGCGAAATCCTTCACTACACTTCAAAGGACTTAATGAAGTGGGACTTTGTCTCCATCATCAAGACCATCGAAGACAATGCATTCATGTATGAGTGCCCTGACTTCTTCAAGTTATCTGAAGACAAGTGGGTTTTAGCCACCTCCCCTATGGGTCAGTCACCAGATGGCTACGACCGTCAAAACCCTGCTGTTAACTCATGGCAGTCTGGTACCTTTGACGGTAAAAACTTCACTCCAGATACCAAATTATATGAGGTAGACCGTGGCAACGACTTCTATGCCACTCAGTCAACCGCCACTCCAGATGGTCGTCGCATCCTCATTGCATGGCTCAACATGTGGAAACTCCCATTCTTAAACTACCAAGATCACTGGGTAGGTGCTTTAACCTTACCTCGAGAGTTATCCATTAAGGATGGTCATATCTACCAAAAGCCTATTCGTGAGGCTGCTAGCTTACGTTTAGCTAAGTACGAGTTCTCTAAACAAGAGTGCACATTAAACTCTTCTGTAAGAGCCTTAAGCACCAATAGCGCTACCGAGATTACCTTTAGCTTCAACCCATCTGAGAATAACGCAGAGCAGTATGGCATCGCTATTGGCCACTCAATTCGCTTATTTGTAGATCGTCAGACTAAGAATTTAACCCTATTCCGTACTGACTTAAATGCAACCTCTTACCGCTCTATTCCTATCAGTTTTGATAAGGAGCACAAGCTGCAGATCTTCATCGATAACTCCTCTATCGAGGTCTTTATCGATGACGGTCACGATGCAATGACCACTAACTTCTTTGGTCAAGATCACTCCATCTTTGCTTATGCAACTAATGGTGCAGCAACTTTCAAAGACCTTACCGTCTATGATTTAGAGCGCCCTATGTTCAATGCACCACTTTTCAAGAAAGCGTAACGCATTGAAACTCAAGTAAGAAACTTGAGTCAATAGACAAAATACCATCCAACCATTTAGCTACATGCCCTGAGAGATGCCCACCACTTAAGTGGCATAGCTCGGGGCATTTTAGTATCTGCTATCACTCCCTAGCCTATGGTACTTATACACCAGCTAGATATCGATGCAGTTACTTGCCCTTGCTTTTCTGACTTACGCACCGTTAAGAGATCTTTGCAATTACTTGCCCTTGCTTTTCTGACTTATGCACCAGCTAGATATCGATGCAGTTGCAGCATTACTAAAAGAATAACGCATTTGATGCGCTCAATAGGATGCTTTGTGCCATAATTGACACAGCGCTATGAGCCATTGCTCATGGCACGATAGCTTTCAGATGAAGGAGTTTTACTATGGCAAATATCCTCGAGCGCTTCGAGACAATGGATCCTTATATTCTGCTTTCAGCAGTGAACTTAAAGCTGCGTAACGACTGCTCTTCACTTGACGATCTGTGCAAGACTCACGAGATCAGTGAAGAAAAGCTTTGCGCACGCCTTGCATCTGTTGGCTACAAGTACAACGCCGACCAAAACCAATTTGTAGGCTAATTGCCTGTTGCTGATAGCCCTGCCCATGTCAAAGCATTGCATTTGCCTTTGCATGAGCTTTGGCTTTGATTGAGCTTTAGCTTTGCATGCGCTTTTCTTTTGCATGCGCTCTGCTTTTGCCTTAGCGCACAGTAGCACAGCAGATAGCACCTCTAGCTAAGCCTTGCGTAGCACACGAGAGTGCCTTATGTTGGCATTAGCTATCAGATAGCGCATTAGCAACTTACAAGCCCTGTGCCTTAGTGGTACGGGGTTTTTTGTTACTTTTTTTGAGACCTAGCCTAATGCCATGCGGCTTTGATTATGTGTTAGGATTCTAAGATAAGCTTTTCTTTGTTCAAGGAACATTCATGGCCAATACCTACGATCTACCCAAAAACTATATCAAGATAGTTGAAGAAGCTAAGTTGCTACCAGGCAAACCTTTCCTGAGATATGTGCAAGAAGGGCAAAAGTATTTAATCGAAAAACAATCATTAGACAAGTACAGCAACCAAGCGATAATTAGACACACACTGACCATACCAACTATGTTTAGAACATCCTTGATGTCCGACATGGTTGTCTTTTTATTCATGGATTTGTTTGGTCTGTTCGGTTTTTACAAAGACAAGCATCAATTTGAAATCTATGGCCCTGCTCTTAGAGCCAACGCTGCAGCATACGCATTTGACTTCTTCTGTGAGGATTCATCAGCACACAAAAGCGAATATACAAGTGCTTGTCGCGAGCTTCTGCTAGAAAGATTGCATGAAGCTTACCCAATTCACTGCAAAGAGGCCAAAGTACCAGTAAATCCAGCTGTGCTCAATGCTAAAAGTGTTAGCGCTTTCTTACGCGAAGCTCCTGAATATAAGAAAGATGCTAACGCGTTTTTGAAAATCAACACTGATGCCACAATGCTTGATTGGCTGAAAGCTATCCGCCTTAACACCCTGTTAATTGCTCCAAATAAGAAAGAAATTAAGGAAATGATGCGCACCGCTGACAAGCTCAATCTTCCAATTGCTCCTTGTGACCGCATTATTGAGACCATGCCTACGGTTAAGCAAGCCCCACAGCTTTATCAAAACAACACCAAAGCACAGCTTATGCAAACGCTTAGACGTCAACTTCCGTCATATATTCCATTAGCAGATGAACATGGCAAACTGATTCATCCACAAAAGCCACCTCACAATCTACCTGAATATTTGATTCGCTAACAAGAGCTTCTACGATAAAGACCTTGGTAAAGTATTCTTGCGCCTCAAGGATGAACTTTATTTATCCTTGCGGCCATAATGAAAATGCCGCAGCATGACACCAAAATTTCGTCATGCTGCGGCATTTTTGTTTCCATTCACTCAAAATAGCCATTGATTAGCAACGGCCACTTAATATTATTTTGGTTTAGCAATGCCCTTGGCATTGATGTCAGGGTGTTGATACTCAATAGCATAAGTGCCGTCACGGTTAATCCTAGAGACAGCTGCAACTTGCTTAAGAGCATTGCTAATGACTATGCAATAGCGATGCGGATCGGAGTTAAGCAAGCTAAAGCCATACTTGCGATCGACCATTTGCTTAGAGCCCTCATTAAGCTTCTTGATGATATTCTCGCGACAGCGTGCTAGTTTAAACTCAATTACCACGTCAGGCACCATTGGACCATTTTCTTGCTTATAAATCACAAAATCTGCATAGCCAAATAGGGATGCGGCTTCACGCTGTGCATAAAATCCTGAGCACATCATTGAAAAGCCTATGATCGAGGAAAGAACTTCCTCGTAATTAGGTTCTTTGAAGATCTTTTGATCAAAACAATTGAAGATGTTGCTAAATAGATCAGCAATACCCTTAGCGCCTTGATGCAGGCGTTCAAATACTTCTTTCTTATTACTAAGCAAGCTAAAGAGCTTATGGTTTACACCAGGCATTCCTTCTGGGTTGTTTTTGAGTTCGTTAATTAAAAGAGTTGCTAAAGAGTTAGCTACCTCATGATTGGCTAAACCCAAGTATGCAACGTTGTCTATAACCTCCTTAATGCTTAAGTAGCCAGATTGGAACAAGATGGCTATAGCATTATCTAAGGTGATGGCCTTAATATCGTCATGTTTGACAATTAGGCTGTCTACATCAATAGATAGAAGTTGTTTGTTAGCTTGATTTGTTTCCGAATTATTTATTGCCAAGCTAAATACTGGGAAAAGGCCCTCGATTACATCAGCCATTGATGCATCTATCTCTGCCTTTTTATCTATTGCGTTTTGATAGATGCTGTTAAGAAGCTGGTTAACAATGGCATGATTACATTGCTGTAACAGCTTGAGTATAAATGATGATCGAGCTCCTGTGTTAGACCAGTAGTTCTTGAAGCCATTGTGTGGAGATCTAAGAAATAACGAGACACTAACAGGGCTAAATACACGCTCCTGTTCAGATGGATTTTCTGAAAAGCTATAACCATCGTAGAAATAGCTCATAGCCTTTAGAAGCTCATCGTGGCTTAAGCTAGTAACCTCTTGAGCTCTCTTTAGCTCAGGAGCAAAGTAGTGCTCAATTTCTTCGCGTGTATAGCCACAGCAGGTTGCATAATCACTCTCAAGACTGATATTTATGAACTGATTTGCTCCAGAGAATATTGATGTTTGAGAGTACGAGCTTACGCCTGTAATAAAGACCATACGAAGGCAACGTAGACTTTTTATAGTAGCGAAGATTTCTGAGTAGATTGGCAGCAGCTGTTCAAACAGCTCTGGATTATCTAAATTTCTTGATAGAGGTGCGTCATACTCATCAATAAGTAACACAATTCTATCACTACGAAATGGTCGATCGCCTTCTTTTAATTCAGGATGCGCAGCTAAAAACGCCTCATCTTTAAGCTTAGTCAAGCATGATTTAATCAAACATTCAAAGCGATATGCTACAGACTCTTTTTGAGGAATAGTAATACCAAAGTATGATGCGTACTCGTTGAGATACAATCCAACTTTGTGTTCAAACTGCTCTACAGAAGATGGTACACATTTGCTCCAGTCAAAGTGAAAGACGAAATAGCGATTAGGATCAGGCCAATGATCATGGCAGTAGAGACCTTCTGTGCCTACAGTGCCTTTTGAGAACAGATACTCAAGTGTATCTACTAACGTGCTTTTGCCCATACGACGTGGTCTAGTGAGCAGATATTGTGCGTATGTAGAGGCCATCTCACATATAGGCCTAGTTTTATCAACATAGACCATGGTTTTATTAATCAGTTGAGCAAAAGACAAGCTTTCGCCTGTGGTTATAATACGCATTGTCATAGAATCCACCTCGATACTGATCAAAGAAAAAGACTTAACCTAGCCTACGATATGAGTACAGTAGTCCATGGGCTTATCTGCTTTCTAGTAGTCTAATCATACACCACTCATTCAAGGCATATCTAATTCCTGCGAAATGATATATGGCGCTCCTACCGGTGAGTGACTGACAAGCCCTGTGCCTTAGTTGTACGGCGGTTTTTGTTATTTTTGATGCCTAGTTCGCTGCTATCTTGCTTTGATTATGTGTTAGGATTCTTAGACAAGCTTTTGTTTTTAGAGGGCTCCCCATGCGCAATACCTACGATCTACCAAAAGATTATCTTAAGAAAGTTGAAGCTGCCAAATCGCTACCTGGCATACCTTTCATAAGGTTTATGCTCGAAAGCCAAGATTACTTACTTGAAAAACAAATGGCAGGTAAGCAAAGAAATTTATCTGTACAAAGACACACCATGACCATGCCTACTTTGTTTAGAACATCACAGTTTTCAGACATGGTTGTCTTTTTGTTTATAGATTTGTTTGGCCTGTTTGGATACTACAAAGACAAGCATCAATTTGAACTCTATGGCCCTCACCTCAGAGCTAATGCTGCAGCGCATGCATTTGAGTTCTTCTGTGAAGAAGCATCGGCACACAAAAAAGAATACTCAAGTGCTTGTCGTGAAATTCTGCTTGAAAGACTAAAAGAGGCCTATCCAATCAACTGCAAAAAAGCAAAAGCTAAAGTAGATCCAGCTGCACTCAATGCACCAAGCGTAAATGCTTTCTTACTTGCGGCCCCTCACTATAAGACAGATGCCAACGACTTTTTAAGATACAACCTCGAAATCGAAATGACCGATTGGCTAAAGATGATCCGTATCAGCACCAAACTCTTTCGCCCAACTGTCAAAGAGGGTACAGAAATGTTGCGTACCTCTAGAAAGCTCAATTTGCCAACTTGGCCACGTGAGGAACGTACTATTGAGACTATGCCGACAGTTCAACAGGATCCAGACTTATTCAGTGAGCTTGACTCCCCAGAAGAGCTTATTGCGGTCTTCAGACAACAACTACCATCAACCATGCCGTTAGGTGGATTAGATGGTAAACCTGTTCTTGCTCGAAAGAAGCCTCATTGGCTGCCTAACTACTTAGTGCGATAGAAACCCTGCAGCATTTGATGGCTATATAGAGCATAGCTCGAGCACTCTATAAACAATTGCATTGCAAGCAAACTGATGCTTACTCCCATGCCATGGCGTGGGAGTTGTGGCATGAATCCTAGGCTATGGTGGGGCTAAGGTTAAGCGCCACTTGCATCTGGTAGCTGCGTTACGAATAGCTGCTTTACGCGCAACACCCCTCGATTTTGGGTTGATGAGTATCTTTTTCTAGCTGCTAGCGATTTGATGCGGGGGTAATTATTTTTTGCTGCTAGCTAAAAGAAAGATGCGATGCGGTTTAAGAGCTCAACAGCCTTCTTGTCGTCATGATCGATGCTGCTTATGAGCAAGGAAAGATCATTTTTAATGCTGCTAGCACGCTTAGCTACAGTATGGCTTACGTAGTCACGATACTGCTCGATTTGACCATCAAAGACAGCTTTTGGAAAGTTCTCAACGAGATAGCACAGTACCTGCTGGCCAAATTTACTCTTAGGATCAGCAATATGCGTGATATTAGTTTCCTGCCTAATATCGTGAGATGACATACGCTCAAAGACTTTTCTCTCAGGCAATGAGAGCTTGTAGAAGTATGCATCGTAAAAAGATAAATCCTTCTCTAAGATGGCTGCAGCATGTGCATAGGCATTTAGTTCAGCTTCATCTGAACTTTGTCCGCTATAAGCTGGAGCTGCCTTTACTATAGCAGCGTCGCTCTCATCAGCATCAAGCAAATCTACAAAACTTACATTGTTTAAACGATCCTGCTCATTTGCTAGATTAAAGCCAAGATCGCTTTGTCGCTGCGGCGTTAAGATGCCACATGGAGCAAGCAGTGGTGCTAAATCAACGTTAATGCATTGAACTTTAACTGAGCGGCCATCACTAATTAAGACCTTAAGTAAACGATGGTCATCGCTTTGATTTAAGACCTTTAATAAACACAGCTTGCCAGATTCATTTACATGCACTAAGAATTTACCTGGCGCATGCTCAGCAAAACGCACTGCTCTATTGCCATGTAAGAAACTCATGATCTTAAGATCATGGCTAAGAAGATGATTGTAGATATAGAACAAAGCATCGATGCGTTGCATCTGATTAGTAAGATCGCCAGTAAAGCCTAATTCTTTGGCGGCCTGATTGAGGCTTTTGGAGTTTTTAACTTTTACGTTGCCGAAGTAATAGCAAGTCTCTAATGCAGTCTTGAGATCGACTACATAATTAAAACGACTCATCGCATCTGGCAAGAAAAAGTTTTGAATCAGCATGCCATTGAAGGCAGAGAGGTGGCGCGAGGCATAAGTAATTAAAATATCATCCTCGCTTTGTGGTCTTACTTGCTCGTTTACCTGATTGATAAACTCAAGGGCGCTAACACCACCACGTAAGTTGTTAGGATCAATATCTTGTCTAAACAAGAATGCTGGCTTGATAAGCGCATGCTGAGCGTACTTACACAGCATGATCTTCTTTACGGTAGCACTATCTAAACCAAGACCTTCAGGGACACGCAGCAATCCAAAACCTGCCATACGGGCCATTAGTGACGGAGCACTTAAAGGCAATGGCAGAGCATAATACATACTGCGACTCACTGTAATTTCCCTCTACTAACAACTAAGAAAACCACACCTTTTCATAAAAACCAAGCATCAGCTGCTAAGTAGTACAGACAGTTAATCTGCACGCATACCTATTCTCCCTAGCTTTGGCAGCATCATGAGAGAGCACCTATCCTGATTGGTATCGTGGTGTGCAAACGAATATTATACAAAAGCCGCCGGCAAAATTCCCAACTGTTGCGACTTACCAAGCAAGATACCCACGATCTTGGCTGCATTTGCTAAGTTGCCTACGTGCTTTATTGCTACTTGCTTGATCCTTGAAGGCTTGATAGCTCTTGGAGCTTGCGACTATGCGCGAGCCTTTGCCTTGGCTTTTGACTTGGCTTTAACCGCATGTGACTATTGCCTTGGCCGCGTGTGGCTGTGGGCTTTCGCTTGAGCCGCATGTGACTATGGCTTTTGCTTTGGCTTTTGGCTTTTGACGGATGCTAAAAACGACAATGCCGCCAAACTGCTTTATAGGCAGGTGGTGGCGGCATTTTGATATTACTCGTATGGCCTTAATTAGTACTACTTAGTAGTCTTCTTAGTGGTGGTCTTACGAGTTGTAGTCTTGGTAGCACTCTTAGCAGAGGCTTTAGCTGCCATCTTAGTGGTGCTTGAGCTTGTGCTCTTCTTAGTGGTGGTAGAACGAGCCTTTAACTCAGAGATAGTCCATGAGTTGGTATCCTTGTTGTAATAGGCTGCCCACTTAGTCTGCTTGCCCTCGTCAGTAATAGAAGCTAAGTATTGCTCCTTAGTCTTACGAGAGAAACGTACTTGAGTCCTATTGCCATCATTATCCACCACAGGGCCGTCAGCTAAGTAATAGAACTTAGGACTAATACGGTCACGGAAGCGGCGTAACTCTTCAACAAAGACAGGACGTGTCTCACGAACTTTAGGGAAGTTATGTGCCGCTAAGAAGATACCAGAGGCACCGTCACGCAGAACATAGTGAGAGTCCTTGTTCTCCTCGCAAGTAAGCTCTGGCAGATCTACTGCATCCTCACGTGGAGGAGCAACTTCACCGTTCTTTAAGATCTTACGGGTGTTCTTACACTCTTCATTAGTACACTGCATGTACTTACCGAAGCGACCATCCTTGAGCACCATGGTGCCACCGCACTTTTCGCACTCAACAGTTGGGCCTAAAGCAGCCTCAGCCTCTTGTGAGTAGTCACCCTCTTCACGAATGTAACCATCACAGCCTGGTGCATTAGAGCATAAGTAGAGCTTGTGGTTCTTATCAATGAGATAAGCATCCATAGTAGCGCCGCACTTAGGACAACGCTTGGATTTGAGCAGTAACTTAGCCTCAGTAGCCTCATCCATCTCAATATCCTCAGGAATGGTTTGCTCCTGAGTATAAGTAAGATTTACAGTGCACTTGCAGCGATCTGCAGCCTTTACTGAAGAGTCGTGATAGCCCATACAGCTTAAGAAGGTACCGGTTCTGCCCATATGAGCTGCCATGTGGTACTTACCGCATTGAGGACACATCATGTCGATCTCAATGACCTTGTTATTTGGCATACCACCTTGATCAGCTGGCAAAGAGGCCTTGCTTAAGTGCTCAGAGAAGTCCTTGTAGAACTCATCTAAGTTAGCAATCCAATCACGCTTACCTGCAGCAATCTCGTCTAATGACTCTTCCATGGATGCAGTAAAGTGCAGATCCATGAGGTTTGCAAAGCTATAACGCAGACGATCGGTAACGATCTCACCCATCTTGGTTGCAAAGAAACGATTACGCTCGATCTTTACGTAGCCACGCTCCTGAATAGTAGCAATGATGGCTGCATAAGTAGATGGTCGACCAATACCGTCTTTTTCTAATTCTTTAACTAAAGTAGCTTCAGAGAAACGTGCTGGAGGCTGAGTAAAGTGCTGAGATGGCACTAAATCTTCAAGCTTAAGGATATCGCCCTCTTTTACATCAGGGAGCATGACATCTTCAGACTTGTTGCCAAGCACGCGACGGAAACCGTCAAAGATCTCAGTACGGCCAGTAGCACGTAACAGATAATCACCAGCCTGAACTACAATAGCGCGAGACTCGTAAGTCTGATTGCTCATCTGACAGGCTAAATAGCGATCATAAATGAGCTGATACAGACGCTGACCGTCACGATCAACAGTTGAAGGCACAGTCTTCATCTCAGGGTGAGATGGTCGAATAGCCTCGTGAGCCTCTTGAGCAGACTCTTTTGACTGATAATAATTTGGCTTTTCAGGTAAGTACTTATCACCATAGTTATCAGCAATGATCTCACGGGCAGACTCAATTGCCTCTTTTGACAGATTAACGCTGTCAGTACGCATGTAGGTGATAAAACCAGCCTCGTACAGTCTCTGTGCTGCAACCATGGTGCGCTTTACAGAGAAACCTAAGCGCTGATTGGCACTTTGCTGCAGAGTTGAGGTGGTAAATGGAGGTGGAGCGTGTGCCGATCCCTTCTTAGAATCGATGCGAGCTACCTTGTATTCTTGCTTACGTAAGTCCTCAAGCACGGCCATAGCTTGAGCTTTGTTATGCATCTCAATCTTAGAGCGGCCCTTGGCAGCAAGATTTACCTTTAAAGGCTCTTTATTCGGAGTTAAGGTATTGGCGAAAATTTCCCAATACTCAACTGGTACGAAAGACTTAATAGCTCTTTCGCGATCAACAATCAGCTCAACTGCAACGGATTGTACACGGCCTGCTGATAAGCCACGGCCGACCTTTTCCCACAGCAGTGGGGATACCATGAAACCTACAACACGATCAAGGAAGCGGCGAGTCTGCTGCGCATTGACCATGTTCATATTGAGCTGTTCTGGGTTGGCAAATGCCTTGGCAATCGCACTACGTGTAATTTCAGGATACTTTACACGCCAAAACTGTGTGTCTTTACCGCAGGCAGGCGCAAGCACTTCATGTAAGTGCCAAGCAATAGCCTCACCCTCGCGGTCCAAGTCAGTTGCTAAGTAGACTTTATCGCACTCAGACGCAATCTTCTTTAACTCTTTAACTACATCTTTCTTCTCTGGCATGACCACATAATCGGCCTTCCAGTTATCAAGCGGATCCACGCCCATACGCTCAAAGAGCGCAGAACGCTTTTCTGCCTCGGTCTTCTTAGTGCGAGTAGTTACTTTCTTAGTAGTACTTTTTGAGGCTCCGGTCGGAAGATCGCGAATATGACCGACACTAGCTCTAACTATGTAGTCAGGGCCAAGGTAATTATTGATTACCTTCGCTTTGTGCGGAGACTCCACAATTACTAACGACTTACCCATAAGTTATCCCCTAAAAATACAGTTTGAACAGCTATAAGATAAAGCTACCAAACAAACCTTACCTTCTAGCCGAACCCTTGAGGTGCAATCCCAAAGGCCTCATGCCTATGGTCCCTCGAGAACTGTTCGTGGTGATTGTATCAGTTTCCACGCCACATCAAAGCAAGTGAAAACTTTGATCATCACCAATGTGACCTCAGTCAGTATAAGAGCGCAACAGACGCTCTCGATGCAAAGGTCAAAAAGCCAAGCACGATAGCACTAAATTAGTTGAGCACATAGCGCATACCTAAAAAAACTTAGCTAAGAGCAAAAGTAGCCCTAGAGTATCACGCTTTTAAGCGTTGACGCTTTAACTATGGCTTTACCGATATCAGCTTATGCCTCTAATCGAGATCTAAGTAGCCAAAAACGACTTTTTTCTTCAAGTCGCTAGATAACGTCACACGCCTAAAAGTGCAGCTCTATATTAGTTGAGCACAGGCCATACTTTAAATGCAAGCTCCTGACTAAAAGTTTGCAAGTGCACCTTATCAAGCTAAGCGCACTTCTAGGAATAAATCCCCCTTTTTCTTAGTTCAGTGGCAAAGCATCGTAAAGTAGCACACTAGCGAGCCTAACTACGAATCCCTTAAGCTATTTGTATCATTGTGGTGCAGCACCTTAGCACCGCAAACCAAGCTTAAGACCTATCGCAAGCACAAGTTATCAGCCTGCCGCAACCCAAGCTCAAGACCTGCTGCAAGCCCAAAGTTAACAGCCTGCTGCAAATCAAGTTCAAGGCCTGCTGGCAGGCCTGAAAGCGAGCCTAGCTTGATAACTTTGGAGCTTAAGATACGGACTGTACGGCCCTATCTTGTGCTTTAGCTTTGCAATCGCTTTTGCTCTTGCTCTTGCTTGACTAGCGCATGTTCATGAAAGAGTTGTCGTGCTCTTCTAACTTTTGCGCACTTTCAACTGGATCGATGCACTTGCCAAAGATAGCTTTGCTTAAGGCAGATTTTGGTAAGAACTTAGAGATGAGATTCTTCTTCTCTTGCTTCTTCCACTTGATCTTTAAGGCGCTGTCGATAGTTAAGCCCATACGCTCCTTGATGTACTCATCTGAAGTAGCAATCTCATCGACTAAGCCTAATTCTTTAGCATCCACAGCTAGCCAGTGCTCACCAGTGGTGACCTTATCTGCATCTAAGTGTGGACGATAACGCAGTACCTGCTCTTTAAAGCGGGTGTGTACGGCCTCAAGCTCTTCTTTGAACTTAGCACGACCCTCTTCGGTATTCTCGCCTAAAACGCTTAAGGTACGCTTGAACTTGCCTGCAGTGATTTGCTCATAATCAACATCGTACTTATTGATTAGTCGACGGAAGTTTGGAATACCAGCAATCACACCAATAGAGCCAATGTAGGAAAATGGAGCAGCCACAATCTTATTGGCTACACAAGCCATTAGATAACCACCAGAGGCAGCCACTTCATCGACGGTAACAGTAAGGGTAATGCCACGGTCACGAATACGCTGCAGCTGTGATGCGCATAAGCCATAAGAGTTAACTAAGCCACCTGGAGACATCAGGTTTACAATGACCTCGTCCTCAGGAGTAGCCACATCTAAGATGGCATCAATCTTTAAACGCAGATCTTTAAACTCAGTACCCTTAGCAGAGCCTCTAAAGTCGATCACATAAAGGTTGCGTGGGCAGAATACGCCTGCTTCCTTTTTCTCTTCAATGGTCTTTAAGAAAGCAGCACGCTCATCAAGCTTCTCTTGAACCTTTTCCTTTGCGCTAACTGCTGGCTTCTTTTTCTTCTCTTCTTTCTTAAGGCCAACCTTGATCTCTTCTTTGTTTAAAAGCTTATCTGGATTGGAGCGCTTTAGGCTCTTAGAGATCATTTCATTACGCTTTTTAGCAGCTAACTTGAGATCCTCAACTACTAAAGCACCTTTAGCTTGAGTCTGACCACCTTTCTTATTACGAGAAACAAAGGAAAGAATGGTCATCACAGGAATGATGATCACTGCTAGTACCACAATGCCCTTGAGCACGAAGCCTAGCAAATCAAGTAAAAATTCAACTACCATAACTACCTCTTAGTCGCGCTCTTTATCAAATTTGTTGTCGTCATGCAGCTCTGAAAATACGGCCTGAGCAGCCTCTTCATTACCACCGGTAAATGCCTGACGCTCGCCATCAACAACATCGAAACTACCACGCTCATCACCATCACGGCGAATGAACTCGTATTCGTCGTCATCTTGTAAAGAGCTATCAGCGCCATCTACAAACTCACGACCCTCGTAATCATCGGCACCGTCGTGATCTAACATGTCGATATCAGCGTTAACTCGCATCTGACCAAAGTGTTCTTGGCAAAATTCTCTACCCTCATCGGTAAGATCAATGCCATTGTCCACAATAGCGATTAAGCGCTGCTTATATAAGGAGCCAATGGCTTTCTTAAAGCGGCCTTTAGACATATGCAGGAAGTCTTCAATCTCTTTAGGATCGGACTTATCGTTAAAGCCTAAATGACCCTTTTCAAAGTGCAGAGCTTGCATGATGTCTTCTGCAGCATGCTCAATACCATCTCTACCTGGCTCTTGAAGCGATACATCTAAACGACCATCATTACGTACTGCAGTAATGTAGCCATCATAGCGCTTGCCAATGGTTAGCTCGCCCTTTTGCTCGGAGGCGTAGATTAAGCCATAAACACTGTCATTAACGATGACACGATAGCCCAGTGGAGTATGCGCAACACCCACGACCTTCACGCGCTCATCGACTTGAAACTCATCTTTACGTGCTTTATCGCGGATATAGCGGTTAAAGCACTGTGTACCAAAGAGACGGCCGCGCTCATCAATCGAGACATAGACTAAGGCATTATCGCCCTCGAACATTCTAAAGCGCTGCTCGGATACAGGCAGTACTAGCTCTTTTGGAATACCTAAATCTAAGTAAGCAGTAGCATTCTTAACGCAATTGATGCGCAGATTACCAGTCATACCTAATTCAATATATGGTCTACGGGCAGTAGCTAAAACACGATCTGCATCCTTATAAAGGAAGACACGCATCATGTTGCCTACTTCTAAGCCCTCTGGCAGCTGTGAGTTTGGAATAAACAGAGCGCCATGCTCTTTGGCATTAACAAAGGCACCCTTATCTGAGATTTCACAAACCTCAAGCTCCACCATACGGCCAATAGGAACTTCACTGACAAAGACCTTATTTACATCGATAACCTCACGCTCGCCGCGCTCATGACGATTGTCTCGATCAGGACGTGGACCACGCTCAGTGCGAGGCGGACGACTCTTTGCACTACCCCATGGTGAGGCAGCGTTAGACTGACCTTGCTCATCGCGTGCACCATAGCCACCACGGCTAAAACTGCGCTCATCACGCTCATAGCGACCTGAGGAACGATCATCACGCTCGAAACGATCATAAGAACGCTCATCGCGGTTAAAGCGGCTTGGACGTCTATCATCTCGATCAAAGCGGCTAGCACGACCAAAACCACGGTCATCACGCTCGAAACTGCCTGAAGAACGCTCATCGCGGTTAAAACGGCCTGGACGGCTATCATCACGGTTAAAGCGGCTTGGACGGCTATCGTCACGGTTAAAGCGGCCTGGATGGCTATCATCACGATTAAAGCGACTTGGGTGGCTATCGTCACGGTTAAAGCGGCTTGGACGGCTATCGTCGCGATTAAAGCGACTTGGACGGCTATCGTCGCGGTTAAAGCGGCTTGGATGGCTATCGTCGCGATTAAAGCGGCTTGGACGGCTATCATCGCGATTAAAGCGGCTTGGATGGCTATCGTCACGATCAAAGCGGCTTGAGCTACCATAAGAACGGTCATCGCGTTCAAAACGGCGTGGGCTGTGCTCGTCGCGGTTAAAACGGCTTGAGCCACGATCATCACGTTCAAATCTACGTGGGCCACGCTCGCTGCTCTCGAAGCGCTGTGGAGTATCTGTTGCTACGGAGGAAGTGCTGCCTGGTCTCTTCAGGCTAAGTCTTGTCTTTGAAGTTCTTTCCATTATCGTTCCTAGCCGTCACTGACCGTTCCTATAGAAGAAGGAGACTGCTATTTTTCAGTGAGGCAAAAGTGGCCTACAACTTAATAGGCTGATTTATATTAGAGGCATTAGCTTATCAAAAGCAAATCTTTTTTAGGCAAGGCTCATCACTTAGCCTCTAAAAGCGATATCTAAGCCCTTTATCTTAGTGGAAATTGCAAACAATGCATGCCGATTCTGTTCAAGTAGCTTAGAGTGAGTAATATTCGGTATGTTTTAAGACCAAGTCTTCGAGCGAATCTGCTTGTGAGGCTGTTAAGTGCTCTTGGTTATATGAAACGCCTAGTCATTGTTAGCTGCAGCATTAAATGGTGTCTTAAGATAACTAGAGCTTTATACTCTGCGATACGTAAGACTTGCCAACTCTTGCAACGACGTATGCTTACCTATCTTGCTATGACGTAGGTTTTCCTGTCGCGCGATGGTTTAGGCTTCCCTGCAATACGATTGCTTTGGTTTTCCTGTCGTACGATGACTTAGGCTTCCCTAACAAAAGTAGGGCTTAATTGAAGATGAGATTTTGCGGGGTCTACAAAGACAAAGAGCAGACCTTGGTCTGCTCTTTTAGAAATCTTTGTGCAAGGTCATTATGACCTATTGCATAGCTTTCTGACGATTATACGCGCTGGAAGTCAACGTGGATAATACGTGAAGAAACTGGATGACGCTGCATTGCGATTGGCTTAACAGCGATAGCATCAGAACCTACGTTTAAGGTTACAGTCTCAGTGAAGAAATCTGGCTTAGTGGTAGCCTGAATTAACTTCTTCTCGTTTAAAGTGATGCTGACAGTTTCCTGACCCTTAGCAATGATGATTGCTGGGATCTTCTCTTCGCGACGAAGGCGGCGGCTCGCACCTCTCCCTAAGTCATTACGAAGTTCAACGTCTAAAGTGATAGCCATGATTATATACTCTCGTATTATTTGATGGTTACGCCAAACGTCTGCGACCGGATCGTTTGGCAAGACATCGCTACCTGATACTAGAAGAACTAGCAACTATCTAAAGTTGTACAGACTTTCATCTGCTCTTCGAAATGGTCAAAACCATTCGTGCATCAGGTTAGATAAAAAAAGCGCACTTAAGCGCCCTAAAAATCTGGTCGGTGATGTAGGATTCGAACCTACGACCCACTGCTCCCAAAGCAGTTGCGCTACCGGACTGCGCTAATCACCGACGGCGCATATTCTATAGTCACATGTGATGCATGTCAACAAAAATCTTACATTTACTTCACATAAACTACAAAATTGGCACTTACACTAGCCCTCGTTAGTTCTTCAAAAGGACTTAACAAAAACTCGTGTATCAAGTGCGTGCATTAGCATACACCCAAACGATCATTAGCACAAACTTTGTAAGTTGTAATGGATAGTGCTTTCAGATCATATTGAGAAGTAAATCACATCTAGAATTGCTATTAATGAAAGATCGAACGGCTCAAAACTAATTGATTGATCATTTGCAAACCTAGTATTGATCAGTTTTCCCATGATCTGACTACACTTTTACTCGATGAAAATGAGTTTTTTGAAGATCCAAGTGATAAGATTTATCAACTTGCTAAAAATGCTCTTTTATCGATCATTCCTGTTCATCTCGTGATCGATGCAACAGTCCCATTACTCTTAAAGATGCCATACATAAGCAAAAGATTCGATCTATAGCTGCTATAAAGGCGGCTTTTTATGTATGTCGCTAAAGCAATTGAGTATGTACCTCAGCTGATAACGATTGTCGTAGCGTCTTGATTGCAATGTTCAGACGCGTACAATGACGCTCAGATGAGAGTGTAAAGATGTAGATGCCAAAATTAAGGCCCTATCTTTATATAGCTTCATCTATATTACAAGTTAACCGCTTGCTTGTTGCATTACCTAACTTGTAATGTTCAGTTTATGGTTTTCTACTTTTTTAGCTATGACCGTTTGCGGAGGTATTGATGTCAACTAAGTATGTACGTCCATCCAAGGATGAATCCTTTATGGAAATTGCCGAGTCGGTGTCAATGCGCTCAACCTGCTTAAGACGCCGCTACGGTGCTGTAATCGTTTCTAAGGATGGCCGTATCGTATCCACTGGATACAATGGTGCTCCACGTTCTCGTGACAACTGTATCGATATTGGTACTTGTCTGCGTGAGGAGCTCGGTGTTAAGCCTGGCACTCACTATGAGATCTGCCGTGCAGTCCATGCTGAGGCAAATGCCATTATTAATGGTAACCCTCTTGAGATTATCGGCGGCACCTTATACTTATGCGGTACTGATGTAGCTACTAATGCTCCATCTAAGTACATCACTCCATGTGCTATGTGTGAGCGTCTTATCTTAAACGCTCAGATTGCTAAGGTAGTGATGCGCGATCAAAACCGCAACTTAGTAGAAGTTAACCCATTAGATTGGGAAGACGATGCGCGTTTAATTGAAGAACACCGTCGTAACATTCTTGGTAAATCTTCTGAGAATGACACCTCCGCTCACTCAGGCAACGGCGATGACGTTGATAGCGTAATTACTGCTATCAAGAAGCCATCTTCTTGCTGCGGTGGTGGCTGCTGCGGTTAATAGGCAGACTCGAAAAACTTATTAGCTTATGCGCCCATGGCCGTACATCAAGCTTAGGCGCTCAATACACGAGTTCATTTGTTGTTGTTTTAGACGGGTAGTACTTATTTATCTACCCACTGTTTACATCACAAAAGTACAGACATATATTTAGGACAAAGGAGCTTAGATAGTAGTTCCTAAGCTAGCACTCTTATATCAGAGTAAGCTGCTCAGTTAGCTTTAATATAAGAGTCAGTGCAAGCTGCTTAATAACAACTGCAGTGGCATATACCTAGCTGCATGAGATGAACACTATCTTTGCTCATATCGTCTGTATGAATCTCCGGAACATAAGCCATGCACGATAAGTTGCTCGAGCAAATCCAAAAGTATCCAGCCTTCATCTTTGACATGGACGGCACCATCATCAATTCTGAGATTTGGCATCATGTCGCTTGGAAACATATGGTTAAGCTGTTCGGCGGACCTGAATTACCACACGAACTCTTGCTTGAGTACGGCGGCTTACCAACTGCCACCATCTGCCAAGACCTCATAAACCGCTACAATCTCAATGCCGATCCCGAGGAAATGGCTAAAACTAAAACCAAGCTCTTCATCAACGAATACATGCCAAAGGCCGAGCCTTTCTGTAAGATCGAAAATATCCTCAAATATCTCTATGCTCAAGGCAAACGCATCGCTATTGCCACCTCATCCCATCAGAGAGAAGCAAGATATCTATTAGGCAAAGTCGGTCTTATGCCTTACATTCACTCCTTAGTTACAGGTGATATGGTGCAAAAAGGCAAACCAAATCCTGACATTTACCTGCTTGCAGCTAAAAGCTTAGGCGCTGATCCTGTCGATTGCTTAGTCTTTGAAGATACTGTAGTGGGCATGATTGGCATCAAGAACGCCAAGATGGATGGTGTAAAGGTCTTTGATGGCGAGTTTGATTGCGACCATATTATCAAAGCTGATGAAGCCTGGGAGCCCCGCGATACTGGGCTTTCTATCCCCATCAAGATGGACTAGTACGCCACAAGAAGGCTTGCATCACACACAAACAAGCATCTTGCTAAGAACCTAACAGACTCAAACCCACCATCATAAAGTACATCCTTGCAGTTTGAGTCTTGAGCCCCTCTTCTCATTTCTTATACAGCACAGCTGCAAGCGACCCTTGCAAACTGTGCTTTGTCTTTTAGCGCAGCTAGAATGCCCTTATCGTAGCTTAGCTTTTAGTTCGGCTAGAATGCCCTTATCGTAGCTTAGCTTTTAGTTCGGCTAGAGTGCCCTTAGCGTAGCTTAGCTTCTACTTTTTTGAGCGCAGCTGCAGCTACGTTTGCTAGCTGTGCTGCGATTAAGCTCTTTTGAGAACCTTTTTGCTACTGTTGCGCCTTTGAGCAATCAACAGCTATTGCCTTCATTTATCTAATTTGACGCAGCAGCGGCTGTGGCTTCAGTAGGCTTGGCAGCGGCTGTGGCAGTGGCTTCAGTAGGCTTGGCAGCATCAGCATCGGTCTCTTGTGTAGTGCTTGGCTCAGCTACTTGAGCTGTGTCTTTGGCAGGGGTGACAGTTGGCTCTGTAGCGGTGCTAGTGTCAGTTGCAGGTAGCGCAACGCTATTATGGTTAGCTGACATATTTTCAAGCACGTCGCCAAAGAAAATAGTATCAAGCTGTCTTGAGCTTAGCTCCTTTGCTGCAGCCTCTGACAGACCGCATTGTGCAGCTTCATATTTTTGCAGGCACAGATAGTTAACCTGATCGGTATAGCTTGCGTGGATATTGAACTTATCTGAATTTATAGCAGAGATTAAATTCATGACTATCATAGCCAGCGCTAGATAAACGATGTGCACAGTACGAATACGATGTGAGTGCTCGAATAACACTAGTATTGGCAGCAGCGCAAAGGCAAAAATTAAAATCAGGTGCCAGTAGCTAAATGTAATGGTTGAGGCAGCACCTGCCATCATGAGCGCTAAGATCGAAGCAATAGTCAGCGATCGAATAAAGCTAGTGCCTTCATGATGAGCAAAAGGCGAAGATGAGAGCACCTTATAGTTGGCATAAACCGCAATTAGTACAGTTAAGCCACCAATAGCCTGAGTGATCACGAGATAGACATAACGTAAGATCTCAAGATAGACAGGAGCATCTGCTGCTACATCAGGTACTAAAGCCTTTTTAGTTACCAGTAAAGAGCCAAATCTAAACCAGTACAGTACTGCCTTTAAGACTGGATAAACATGCACTAGTCCATAACCAAAGTATCTTTCCTGAGCGATCTGATCGTTATTTTCTCTAATGGCCTCATTCACCATCACCTCATTTATGTATGGGATAAGTGAAGCTGCTACTATCGCTAGGCCAACAAAAATACCTAAAAAGCTGATTCTAATATCACGACGCAGGTACAAAATACCGCAGATGGCAACTAACACTGGCCAAGAGAAATGCAGCTGTAGACAAAAGCCTGCAGATAAAGAAAGCATCACAGATGCTAAAAATGCAGTTAGATATGGAACATCACGGCCTTTTCTTCTAATGCGTACCAGCATGTTTAAAAAGACAGCTGATCCAAAGGCTAAATATGAAGGGTTATATAAAAGTTCTTCATATAAGAACCAAGGTGACAGAGCATATAAAAGAGTGGCGATGACTACTGTACGTGGCTTAAGAATTTGGGCTACTGCATTAACAAAAATGAAAATACTCAGAACACGCAATCCAATTAATAGAGCAACTGGAGCAATTGGATGCATGTACCAAGTGAGTGGATAACCTACTATGTAGGATGATAAAGAGCCTGGCACATTTCCTACAGTACTTGCAGCATTACCATAAGGCAGGAAATTACCTGTAATTGCGCCTAGGTAGCCTTTATCAAGCATCTGCAGTTGATCGCCGCTGATGATCTGATTGAGCTGGAAAAATACAGCAAAGGCTGTCGAGATGATAATCAGCAGTAAAATTAAAAGGTAATCTTTTAAGTTCAAATGTGTGCGAACACGTGCCATGAAGCGATCTCTTTAATCATTTGCTTAGTGAAAGAGCATAAGCCACAAAAATCTCTTTCGCTGCATTCTCTAACGACGTATCAATAATAACGTTAAGATATTGCATTCAAGCTTATGATACCATCGATTGAATGGCCAACTGCTAAGTAGATTGTTGTTCAAACATTTTTAAAACAAAAAAGCGATCTCACATCTACATGTAAGACCGCTCTTTAATGCGCTTAGCACACACATGAACTAGTGCTTGAAGATGAAATCTAGGCCATTGGCATTGCGCAATCGCTGTTAATTGCTCTTAGCGCATTGGCAAATGCCACACTGTTATGCCTAGCTAAAGCTTGCTAACTTATCTAGGCTTGTTTGCGTCAATCAGGGCACTGAGCTTGGCTTTGAGATCATCGCTGAGCTTTGGCATGGCACCTGAGCAAGTACAAACATATGCAGCAACTTCTGCAGCTGTCTCATGGGCCTCTTGCTGAGATACGCCCTGTACATACAGTGCAATAAAAGTAGCACTAAAGGAATCGCCCGCACCAACAGTATCTGCTACCTGCACGGTTGGCGTTGGAACATGGGTGTATGTATCTTTTATGAAGATCTCAGAACCATGCTCACCACAAGTATAGATAAAACCGTTTAAGCCATACTCGTCTGCTATCGCCTTGTAAAACTCTTGTGAGGACATGTTTTTGTCCATGCCCAAGAGTTCGCAGACAACTGGCAATTCCTCTTCATTGCACTTAAAGATGGTGCAACGCTTTAAGCCTGCAATAACCACCTCAAGATCATAAAAAGACTGGCGTAAGTTAATGTCAAAGATCTTCATGCTGCCTTGTGGCATAGCATCTAAAAACTCACCCACGCTCTTACGGGTTAAACCATCTTTGTAGCGCTGAGCAAGCGAGCCAAAGCAACAAACATCAGTCTTTGATGCAATCTCTTTAAGCTCATCTGTCATTGGCATATTGTCGTAGGCTGTATCCTCAGCAAAGTCGTAAATAGCTACGCCCTTATCATCTAAGGATGCTTTTACGTAGCCAGTGACCTTGTGAGAGCGATGTGCATTAACCTTTAGACCTGCCTCAGATAGAACTTTAAGCGCCTTATCGCCGCTTTCATCCAAACCCACGCTGCTCACAACTAAGGAGTCTAGGCCAGCTTGCTGCGCATGGTAAGCAAAGTTAGCCGGAGCGCCACCAATACGAGTACCTGACGGGAGGATATCCCATAAAATCTCGCCTAAACCGACACATGTAATGGTTTTAGACATAACAACCATTCTCCCTAGATTGGAACAAGTAAACACTTTCAGCAAATTTTGCAGCAAAACTTTGTAAAAATTTGTGAGCGCTATAGATAATAACGCAACACCTATAGCTTAACGTTAGGCAACCATGACCATCAGCAAGGGCTAACAAAAAGTATTTAGCTCTAAACCAAGCTGATGTTTAAGCTAATTATTAGCTTGTGCCGCTTTTGTTAAAACTATATTGCCACGCAAGATCTAAATTGTTAAGGAAAAGCTTAGTTTTGCAAAAAATAGCACAAAATATGATAGCTAAAGCACAATTTTTGCAATTATTTTCACAAATTTTGCTGCAAATTTTGCAGTGTTTGTGCATTAGTCCTCTTCAACAATCTTTGGGAAAGTTGCTTGAGGGCGCATGTTAATCCGATCAGGGTCATAAGCGCGACGTAAGTTAGCGTTAATGTCCTCAATTGAATCCATATCATCAGGAGTTAATTCAAAGCCGTAGAGATCTGAGTTTTGCTTAATGCGCTCAGCTCGTACTGACTTTGGAATTACAATGACACCACGCTGCATATTCCAACGCAGCATGATTTGAGCTGGAGTGACCTTGTAGTAATCGGCAATAGAAGCTAAACGAGGATCACTAATTAAACTATTGCCCTCACCGCCTAATGGAGAATAAGCCTCAAAGGCAGTACCTGTGCGACGGCAGTAGGCAAGGAGCTCACTTTCGATATTTTGTGGATGGCACTCAGTCTGATTTACCTGAGGAATGACTTTCGCGCCTGCCTTCTTTAACTCTTCTAAGTGCTTAATGGTGAAGTTTGATACACCAATAGCGCGGCATAAGCCTTCATCGAGTAACTTCTCAAGCTCTAAGTAAGCTTTTTGATAGCCATCAAATGGCCAGTGCAACAGATATAGATCAACATAATCCATACCTAAGCGCTCTAAAGACTGCTCTAAGCCACGGCGAGGATTATCAAAGTCAGTACGCCACAGCTTGGTGGTGACAAAGATGTCCTCACGAGGCAGTGAGGTATCACGAATACCGCGACCTACGCTCTTTTCATTGCAGTAGATACGAGCTGTATCAATCATGCGGTAACCGTACTCAATGGCAGTACGCACCGCTGCACGAGTTTGTTCACCCATTGGACATCTGAAAACGCCTAAACCAAGTAGTGGCATACGCACACCATTGTTTAGCTCTATAACAGAATTGATATCCATAAGTGCTGCTCCTTAGTATTTTTGCCAGCTTAATGCAAGTGCACTTTTAGTTAAGCAAAGACTTATCTAAAAGAGCAGTGAGAGCAGCGCAAAAACGCCCTGCCCTACTTAAACTGCAATTGCATTAAGCATGAGCACGCCACGAAATCACACACTATAAAAACGATTGAGCCGTGCATGCGCTACAGCAAAGCTATAGTCATAGCATCAGCCAATCAGTCGTGGCGCAGTTAAGTAATATTTTGCTAGGCAAGAGAACATAAAATGCTCCTTTGCCTAGCTCGACCAGCAACCATAACTCTATCTACTTAAAAGAAACCTCATAAAGGTTTCTCTTCATAAGATGAGCTAAGATACGTCGGTCGTTTGCCGTATCCATCATGTAGTGCTAATGCACACTTTATGATGGCGGCATAAATTCTTGTATCCTGCAAAACTAGCTGCAAAGCACCACATCTTGTTGGACCGTGCTTGTACATGCAACAGTCAAAAGATTGGTTCTAGCTTTGCACTTGCTGTTGCTAATCCAAAAGATTAGTTCTAGCTTCGACCAATTACTTTTGTAAGTACAAAAGATTGGTTGTAGCTTCGCACTTACTTTTGCAAGTACGCATGGCTTTGCAAGCTTAATTAAATGAGTGAGCCTCGCTTCATGGCGGCAACTGCATGAGCTGCAACCATTGGGGATGCTCCCTTTTTAGTCATATGCTCGGACATATAGCGTCTAAACAGACGTGAATTTGGACAGCCATTAAAGAGTCCTAAAATATGACGGTACAAGAGGTGCACCGGCTTACCCTCAGCAACGATAGCTTCACCAAGCTTAATGACCTCCTCAATAACTTGCTCACGAGACATGATCTCATCTGATCCTTTGCCATAGAGCTCATGATCTACCGTGCAGAGAATATATGGATCATCGATCACAGCACGACCAAGCATTACACCATCTACCTTGCTCAGTTCCTCTTTGCACTGATCGATAGTAGTAATGCCGCCGTTAATGGTGATCTTAAGACCCTCAAAAGCCTGCTTAATCTTATAGACACGCTCATAATCAAGCGGTGGCACAGTGCGATTTTCTTTTGGAGATAAACCGCTAAGCCAGGCTTTACGCGCGTGGATCACAATGTGACGACAACCTGCCTCGTAGATAGTGCCCATAAGCTCAAAGGTAAAGTCCTCAGAGTCGAGCTCATCTACACCAATACGTGTCTTTACTGATACTGGAATATCTCCTGCAGCCTCTTGCATGGCGCTATAACACTGAGCAATCAGCTTTGGTGTTTTCATCAAAATGGCACCAAAGTTACCTGACTGTACCTTATCTGAAGGACAACCAGCGTTGAGATTAATCGCCTGATAGCCACGCTTAACACCAGCATTTGTTGCAAAAGCAAGCTTCTTAGGATCACTGCCACCTAACTGTAAACATACAGGAGGCTCGTTATCCTTAAAGTCAATTAGATGATACTTCTCATGAACCAAGGCGTCTGCGGCGATCATCTCAGTATATAAAATAGCCTCCTTACACATAATGCGGGCCATTCGTCTAAAGATGGAGTCGGTCACATCAACCATGGGAGCAACGGCAAACTTCTCGCAAGGTAAAAAGTACTGCACTGAAGCGTTACTGTGCTTATTTTCACTAGCAGCACTAACAGTACTATCTGCTACCTTGCAATCTTGCTCAGTTACGTCGTTTAACATTTGAGTAGTCATCAAACACTTAATCCTAGTATCACGCCACTTAATCATCCATCCACTCTATGTTCTTGCCATATGCACTAAGACATAGATTCAGTCACAAAGTGATGAGCTTTGAAAAGTGGCCTCAAAACATGACGCTATGATAATGACAAAAAGCTAAAAAAGCATGACAAGTGCAAAACAAAAGTTTGTTCCCTTGCTTAAAAAGGCTTCAAAGCGCCCCAAACCACTTAAAACCGCTCGATTCCCGCCATCTTTTTCACGCAAGCGGGCTAAGCGTGTAAGTACGCATTACTTTGCTTAATAACATTGCAGTTTCGATGGCTCTTTGAGCACGGCTGCAAGCTTGTGAGACTGTGTCTTTGCTTCCCGCATATAAAAATGGCACAGATACAACGAGAGCATCTGTGCCAGTTTTTCTTAAAAGGTTTTAATAGAGCTTGAAAGCTTCTCATTGACGCGAGTAATTACTCGCTAGCATCATCGTCCTTGCCCTTTCTTAATACATTACGCATCAAGCGGCCTAAGCGGTGCTTGCTTGCAGTAGTACTGTCTGAGCGGCCTAAGAAAGCTAACTGATTTGCTAAGTTCTCTTGCTCAATTGGAGTTAACCAACGGCTTGAGAACAGTGGCAGTAAGATGGTGATGTTACGCACTAAGTCGTTTAACTTTTCTTCATGCTCGGTGTTTGGATTGCCAAGGAAGTGAGCAATAGCAACACCTAACTTCTTCATGTCTTCTGGATTGATTTCACGAGTTGTAGCAGGCAGAGAGCTAAAACGCACAGCATCAAACTTAACTGCAGGATCTTGAGTGTATACCTTGCAATTACGTGCCACGATGCCGCAATCAGCAAGATTATCAATAGCGCCACGAGCAGACATGGCGCAGTGCTTAGCATCAATCACAACTAAATGAGACTCAGTACCACCGCAAATTAAGGTCATACCGCCCTCTTTGAGGCCTTCAGCTAAAGCTTGAGCATTCTTAATGGCCTGATCGCAGTAATCACGATACTCTGGAGACTGCATCTTCTTAAGACGAATAGCCATAGCTGCAAGCTCTGGTGAACCAAGGCCGGTGTGACCAGAGGCAAAAGCTACACGATCAATTGCGGATGCATACTTGTACTTAGAGATGATCACAGCACTACGTGGGCCTTGCAGAGCACCGTGAGTGGTGAAGGTAACCACATCAGCATATGGCAGAGGTGATGCCATCACACCTGAGGTAATCAGACCTGCAACCTGTGAAATATCACACCATAAGATTGCGCCTACATCAGTGGCAATCTTGGATAAACGCTCATAATCAATTGGATATGGATAATTGATTGGAGAGACGATGATAAGACGTGGCTTATTCTCTTGAGCTTGAGCCTCAATGGCATCATAGTTTAAATGCTGAGTCTCTGGGTTTAAACCAAAGTTTACAAAGCGATACACAAAAGACTCGCTGTTGCAGTGCTCTTTTTTGCGCAGGTCAAGTGACATGACCACATCACCACGCTGCACTAAAGCCTGCAGTACTACACGTGAGGCAGCCTCAATAGTGATGCACTTGACGTTAGCGTGCTCGCAATTGAAGATGCCGCAAATACGCTTAGTTACGATCTCCTCAAGGATGTTGGTTGAGGAGAAGGTATTGTTGTGTTCTTCATTAACTAACACATTGCCCAAAGTAGCAGCGCAAAGTGGGGACATACTGTTCTCATCGGGAATGAATGACAGAGAGTAGTACTGTCTTTCCAGCTCCTCCTCGTAATAATCGTAGAGCTCGGTATCAAAACCGCGAATAACATTCAGTAAATTCATAAAATCCCCCGAAACAACCACATCGCGATCATTTAGCCGCTATGACCTAAGTAAATTTGCTTAATGCTTAAAGCATTGAACTAACACTAAAGTACATAGCAACAGAAGATGCTGGTTGTGACAACTGCACTCATAGGCGTACAACAAATTGAAAACGCCCATGATGTTCAATCTAAACCTTGAGTCACTTGTAGTGATCGCATTAGAGCAAGTAGCCATTTAGCAGTGAAATCCCCAGACGCCAAATAGCATTATGCCCAGTATCAAGTTTACCCTAGTTAGCACTAGGCACCAACAATCGTCACGCCAAAACGTGCACACCGTTATAGTTTACATGAGCCATTGCGCAATCTTGCTGTTAATTGCTCTGCCAATTTTCAATAAAAGCAAGAATTGTAAAGTCTCATAGGCAGGGATCACCAAGCAACTATAGCTTACCAACTACCCTTGGTATGCACACTCCAAGATCCCCAATCGCCCTTACCTAAGATCACCAAGATAGCAAAGGATTGATGACAAGCCCTCAAGATGGACGGATGGATGGATGACTTACTTGCGTGCGTGTTTAGTTGCTTAGTTGCTTAGTCGCTCGCCTGATAACTGTCTACGCTGCGATCATGGCTCTGCATAAAAAGATCAAAAGATCACAAGATCATGTACCTAAAAGACAAAAGGCACCATACGGTGCCTCTTGTTCATAGATCAGGGTCATTCATAAGCTGATGAATGCCACTTATTCATTGGTTTACTTAGCTTCTGCGTCGCTAGGAGCAGCCTTGTCTGCGTCCTCTGCAGCTGCATCCTTAGAAGCAGCAACTTCTGCTGCAGCGGCCTCAACGTTGTCAGCAGCTGGGGCTGCCTCAACAGCATCTGCAGCCTCGGCAGCGTCTGCTGCAGCGGCGGCTGCATTCTCATCTGCATTTGGGGCAACTTCCTGAGCTTGATTTTGCTCAGTTTGCACTACCTCAACTACAGCAGTAGCTTCAGCTTGTGCCTGAGTCTCTTCTGCCTCAACCTTGAAAGGCCAAGCCATTGGAATAACTACCACACAAACCAGCAGTGAGAGCACTACTAAAGGAGAGCCAACACGCACATAGTCCATAAACTTGAACTTACCAGGTGCTAAAACTAAGGTATTTGGAGGGGTAGCAACTGGAGTGGTGAAAGCACAAGATGCGCCGATAGAAATAGCCATCAGTACTGGATATGGGGAAGCACCCATCTTAGCTGCGATAGACAGGCCAATTGGGCAGAGCAGAGCTGCTGCTGCAGTATTGGACATGAACTGACTTAAACCACAGGATAAAGTGAACAGCACCACCATGAACATGTATGGGCTTGGAGAATCACCCATTAAGCCTACTACCACATCAGCGATCATGCCGCCTGCACCAGTCTTATCGAGGGCGTTGGCCAGTGGCAGCATACCAGCAAATAAGAAGATGGTAACCCAGTCGATACCACGGTATGCCTTCTTTTCTGAAAGGGTACCAGTTAACACGCAGGCTAAAGCACCGATAACGGCTACCATTTCCTGAGTCAGACCTGGAATACCAAATACCAGACCGTAGATAACGAAGAGCAGAATTAAAATGCAGTACATACGGGCACGTGGAGTACCTGAGGAAGTCACGGTACCAACGGAGGCCATATCTGCATAGTTATGTGGAGTGAGCTTGCGGCCAATGGTCATCATGTAGATAACTGACATTATTGACAGTGGCACACCAATGATGGCGAACTCAAAGAAACCAAACGGAGCCATATTAGATGACTCTAAAGTTGCTGATGCAATAATGTTTGGTGGAGTGCCTACCATGGTGATAGTACCGCCAGTATTAGCAGCAACAGCAAGACCCATGAGTAATGGAGAGCAAGGAATACGTGCGGCTACACAGATACCAATAATTACTGGCAGCAAGCAAGCTACAGTTCCTGTATTAGAAGCAAAGGATGACATGACGATTGTTAGAGTCATCATGGCAGCCATTAAAGGTATCTCTTTTGTACCTACTCTCTTTACGACCATAGATCCTATTCGTTGCGCCAATCCCGACTCTAACATCGCGGCACCGACTACGAACATACCGGCAAAGAGAACTACGGTTGAGTTTGATAGTCCTGCAAACACTTCTTTTGGTGAAAGTACACCAAAGACACCTAAAGCAACTGTGGCACCCATTGCAGTTACAGCTAGTGGAATCAGTTCGGTTACGAACAAGAATGCCACTACTGCCAAAACTGACAATGTGATAATTGCTGCTGAGTGATCCATGAGTTGATCCTTAACCCAGCATCATCAAGACAAATCCCAAGAACTAACCATAGTTTTAAGCTAGTGCCAAATAGACATCTATACGCCAAAGGACAGATCCTACAAGGAGTGTGCTTAAGTAGCCTACAAATAAAGTAGTTTAGATGCCTACAAGATTTGACTAATGGATGCGTTGTATTCAGCTAAATGCTGAAAATCTAAAACAACCAACTAACAAGCAAAATTAGGCACATAAGCATATGTTCCCATCATTTGCTGCGACATGTTGTTAGTTGTATCCCCCGAAAGAGAATCACGAGCTATAAATGAAAACTATAAATGACCATAGCTTCACTTACTAATAAGCCGTTTTCCCAAATACGTTCATGATAGCCCCGCCTTATGTGCAAATCGAGGATTTTGATCACACTACACAGTTAATTAGTTATCACGCAAAGCGTGAATACATACGGAATTAAACGCAAAATCTCCATAAATGACGGCAAAAATATTCGCAATTTTAGCCAAGTATGCCTTTAATTGGGCGGTGTACTAAAAGTTCGTAACATTATCCACTTTGTACCAGTCTAAAACACCCCTCTTAAACATAGCCTATATAAAGGATTAGCAAGCGAGCTTCAGATAATTACCACAGCTTTGAACCACACCTCAACCTTTACCAAGCCACATGCAATGCACCACAAGATTTGCAAAAGAAGTATAGAGGTACTGTAGCTTCAGATCACCTTACCAAAGCTAGCCTAAGCTTATTATGCGCTCCATGAAAATGGCCAGATGATGGCTATGAAAGAATATGTTTAGCAGCATGACCATCAGTACCATCATTCTTATAAGCAAAACTTATCCACATCCATTTTCATCACTGTACTCATAACAGCCTCCCCACTGGCTTAAGATCTCAAGCTCACTGCTGTATGCCCTGCTTTTCAACCCCACTATCACTTGCCAGCTCGACTTTAACTACCAGCGAGCAGGCCAGCACGCAGGTAGGCATGAGCTAGCTCTATGCTTTGCTACTACCTAGCGTGGCAAGATGAGGCTCAGTGCTTTTCTGATTTCTATGTGGGAGGCTAGCGCATCTTTTCTCACTAGCTGACTTATCGCTATGTGAGTGGGTACAGATTAAGTTGATGGAGCGTGAAGCTTGCTACTTAGTTTAGAAAGGTCCTTGCATTAAGTAGCTTGATGCAAGTTTGTCTTGAGAAAGAAGGCCTAATGGCATGGTATTTTGCTATCACAGTGATGCTGTGAGTGCTATTTGAAGGATTCCCTCATGGCTTGGGATGACAAGACATACGGCATACATAATTGCACTTTGTGCCTGTTAAATGGAGGCGTGTTGGGTGCAAAAGTGGCGTATTTGCGCTGCGCATGAGGGCTTATGGGGTGTGGTTTACTTTTTGGGTGATGGTCTGCTTGCACTTTGTTGCTCAATTGACTTAAGTTGCTGATTAATCACTTTCAACATGGCTTATATAAGCCGTTTATAGCCGTATAGATACAAGAATGCACTAAACTTTTACACACAATTAAGCGTGATCTTCGGCAGATTTATCCGAAACTTGTATCCCAAGCGCACCATTTGAGAGCACAAAACCTACAAAGATCACACTGATTTGTGTTTAAAGCATCTAAACAGGTGGTATTTAGGCAAGTGACTTAATTAACTCAGTTTAGAAAAGAATCCTTAATTTATGGGATCCAAATTTTGATCGACTGCACATATATATAAGTAGAGAACGCTGGCTAATAATAGGCTCTTGATACGATTTATCAATAAACTGAGAAACATCAGATAGATCAGGGGTTTTTTGTGAGCTAAACCCAATAATTTTAGATATGACTTATACAGATGGAAATTATTATCAACTAGAGTGTTTTCAAATCGGTGATTTCATTAATTTGTAGCCATTCGCTTGCACGAGTTCAGGTTTCTCATAGAAGCTGGCTGTCAACATAGCCCCGCTTCAAAGCTTATCTTAGACCTCTAAGAGGAGCAGTGAACTTGGATTAAGGAGCGAACTTAGGTAACTAAGTTCAATCCTTAAGACAAGTAGCAGAGATAGCAAAGGCAAGTCTCCTTTGGGATACGAAGCTTTTGGTTAGCACTGAGCTCAACAGACAAATTTGTACCTGACGCTCCACCGTCAAAAAACTTGAAGGCATAAGCTCGATTGTTTTTTCGTACAAAGCACTGTTGTAGCAAAACGGCGGCATTACTTGATCGTCTACCGCCGATTTCTATGAGTGACCTGTTGATGCATGCGGATGTAGGTCTATATCCCAAGGAGTTAATAATATGTCCCCTATGACTAAGTCATACATCGTCATCGCCGACATAGTATTATTTGTGCTGCTTTTAAACTTCCTGCCATTTGGCGACACTGAGAACAAGGGCTTAGCGCTCTTACTCTTTGTTGGTATCTTATGGCTCACCGAGGCAGTACACGTTACTATCACCGCGATCACTGTCCCAGTCCTCGCCATCGTGCTCGGTCTGGTTCCAACAACCAAAGCATTAAACGGCTTCTCTGATCCAAACATCTACCTCTTCTTCGGTGGATTTGCATTAGCAGCAGCCATGCACTATCAGAAGATCGACCGCATTATCGCTCAGCGTATTTTAGCTTTAGCTCGCGGCAATTTCTTCTTGTCCGTACTCTTCTTATTCACTGTAACCGCATTCTTATCCATGTGGATGTCAAACACTGCAACTGCAGCTATGATGTTACCACTGGCTATCGGTATGCTCTCTAACGTCAATTATGAAGAGAACAAGGGCACTTACGTATTCGTGCTGTTAGGTATCGCATTCTCTGCATCTATCGGTGGTATGGGCACCTTAGTTGGTTCCCCACCAAACGCCATCGTTGCATCTAACATGCATATGACCTTTGCTGACTGGTTCGTAATTGGCTTCCCATTCATGCTTGTGCTCATGCCAATTATGCTGATCTGCTTATTCCTTGTATTCCGTCCTAACCTCAAGATTAAGGTTGACTTCAAGGATGAGCAAGTCGAGTTGACTGGTAAGCGTTACTTAACCTTAGGCATCTTCGTTGCAATTGCTCTGTGCTGGATCTTCTCAGCTCAGTTAAACCCACTCATCTCTTCTCTGATGGGCTTAACCGCTAACATTGCATCTTTCGACTCTGTAATCGCTATCTTTGCAGCTATCATCGTAGTTGCCTTAAAGCTCATTAGCTGGAAGGAAGTTCAGGCTAACACTGATTGGGGCGTTCTGATGCTCTTCGGCGGCGGTATTACCCTCTCTGCCGTGCTCAAGGACTCCGGTGCATCTCAGATCATGGCAGACGGTATCGTACTCCTGATCGAAGGCCAGCACTACTTCGTCATCGGTCTGTTAGTTTCATTCTTCATCGTATTCTTAACAGAGTTCACCTCTAACACTGCATCTGCTGCTCTGTTAGTTCCTCTGTTCATCGCCATTGCTGAGAGCATCGGTGCACCTCCTTTAGGCTTAGCCTTAATCATCGGTTTAGGTGCTTCATGTGCGTTCATGCTCCCTGTAGCAACCCCACCAAACGCAATTGTGTTCGGTACCGGTTATGTTCCACAGGCTGCCATGATTCGCATCGGTTTAGTTCTCAACATCGTATGCTCATTCGTAATCGCAATTGGTGCATACTTCTTCTTCCTCTAAGAAGAACTACATACGAAACTAAATTCGCTACTTAAGTAGCAACCAAAAGATAATTAAGAGGCAGTATGCTCACGCATCTGCCTCTTTTTTATGCCCATCTCAAGCTACCCCATCCATCGTCTTTAATCTTCATTTGCTCACGCTCTTCACGTTGCACCCCATGTGCTGACAAGGTTAACGTCTGTCCTTCCCGCACTAACAGAGACGGTTAACGTCTGATCCTAACACTAGCGCACACGGCTAAAGCCTGAACCTAACTGAACTTGAAGCTAAATCTTTAGTCGCATGTCACTTGAAGCGAAAGTAAATACTTAGCTTAGTGATTCATTTATAAAACATATCCACTTTTATTGTAACGTGATAATCACAATGACGCATCAGAGCCATTTTCGATTTAGGCTCTATGCCATTTCTATTTTGGTTATCTCAAGGATGATGACGGCTTTTGAGGCTATGGTGTAGCAATTGCAGCTCATCTCATGGCTTGTTAATATGGCTATAGTCTGTTCATGAGGTGCTATATGCTCGAGTTTTCTATCGGAACTCTATTGTTTACTGTTACACCGCTTAAGGTTGGCATCGTTTTGTGTGCATCCGTACTTGTGAGCATCATCTACCGCTTTTTGTTTGCCCATCGCCGTGACGAGTGGTTTAGACGTACCAAAAGCACCATCATCAATCAGCGTGGTCCATTAGGCAACTACATCTCACTTGGCTACCCAGTTACTTTTAAAGGCTTTTTGGTGACCTTGGCTGTTGCTGGTGACTGTATCTTGATAGCCCTCATAGTTTTCTATATTGATTTTTAGCAAGCTCAAGCTAAGTCTCTAGCTTGATGCTATCTCATACTTTTCCGTCTTTTCCTAACGAGTGTCGCGATCCCATGATGGATGAGGATTGTGGCTAAGTTTGATGTACTCTTGCGCAATTGGTGGTTGCGAGCGTGCGTGGGCTATTACATTTGCTACTTAGGCTTTAGTGTTTTATGTGGATGTTAGAGCGCAATATGGTCTTGGTGCATTAATTTGAGGGGGCTTGGCTTCAAAGATCATACAAGCTGAGGATCGGCCTTGACAAAAGATCAGATAGCTTTACATATGCGATCATATTTTTAGGTAAGAGGGCTTATAGCTTGTGCTCAGATGATGCACAAAGCCCATTAGATGGGGTGTTGTATTCAAATCGTGGGATCCAAGTTTGAGCTTGAAGCTAAGTTATTCTTTTGTATTTTGCTAAAGTTTTCCCCGCTAACTAGGCTTGTATTAGGCACAAAATTGCCCTGCGCTATTTAGATAGCTGACAAAATCAGCTACAATCTTAGTCCTAAGGTATACACAAAGCTTGTAGACTGCCCCTTTTTGTGTAGTAAGTTAGTCTAGTGCCTTGCTACTCAACAGCGAGCTGCATCTTTTACCACTGCCCTCCGCTACTGTTTTTTCAGTGTTGTTAGCAGTGCTAAGAGCTGCACTCCGAAACGGTCTGATATGTTTTTTTACGTATCTGTCACTTCTCCTAACTGTTTCGCTCTTACACACCATGTTGAATATCAAAGTTACGAACAGAATGACACACGAGGATTTCGTTGCACACACGGATGCGACGCCTTTCATTCTGCCTCGAAAACATATCCTTGGCGTAGGATCTGTCGTAATTGTATGTGCAGTCCTAGTGCTACCAATGCCATCAACATGGGAACGCTTCTCTGAAAACAGCGCCTCGATTCGCGCTGGTGAAGAGGCTTACCTTGCCACCGATCAAAGTAGTAATGAGTATGCTGCACAAAATCAAACTGTAGGCACTCATCAAGAAAACTACGAAGATTACGACATCCCAAGCCGTTACTTTAGTTCATCCACCCCTGCAGATCCGGACACCTTAGACCAAATCTTTGAAGGTGCAAAAGATACTGTTAATGCTGTACTTGGCAATACAGTTGAGGGTACTTGGGCTGATGGCACTAAAGAAGCTGTCGAAGGCACGAGTGATGAAGATGATGATGAGCTCATCGCAAGTGAAGGCGCAACACAAGAAGTCTATCAGCGCCCAACTGGCACATGGTATCGTCAAACTGTACGCCGTGGTGATAGCCTTTCTGGCATTTTCACATACCTAAACTTGCCATACGCCACCTTAAACCGCGTCACCAAGGTCGCAAAGAAGCGCGATCTGCGCCTTAACATCGGTGATCCAATTTACTTCTTGATCGATGATGACAATGTGGTCAAAGAGATGGTTAAGCCTATCTCTAAGACTCAGCAGGTACGCTTTACTCGTTTAACTGCTACTGATGACTTCCATGTAGTGTACGAGGCTATTGGTAGCCATGCTGAAGAGTCAGCCTTAGCAGCCATTTCAAATGCCGACAAGATGCCGCTGGCAGTTCAAGCTGCAAAAGAGCGTGCTGAGCGTGATGCTTTAGCTGCTAAACAGCTTGCCGAACGTATTGCGCTTGAAAAAGCCATGAACAAAAACCCTAATCGTCCTCGTTTAGTAATTAACGAGATCAAGAAGGGTGAAAGCTTCAAGACTGCAGCTCATAGAGCTGGTCTTACTCCATCTGAGATCAGATCGATTAACGATATTTTCAAAAACAAGATCGCCACCACTAAGCTTAAGGCTGGCGACAAGTTCCGTGTTCTCTTTAGCGGCATCGGCACTGATGCCCTCATCTACGCGGTTAGATTGGATACTTCCAAGGGTAGTTTTGAGACCTTCATGAACCCTGAAGATCGCAACTACTACGGTGAGAATGAGTACACCCCAACAGCAGGTATTTTCCGTCGTTTCCCTCTAGCAGGTGAAGTTAAGGTTAACTCCCACTTCAATCCACAGCGACGTCACCCTGTTACCCGCCGTATTAGTCCGCACAATGGTGTGGACTTTAAGGCCGCCGTGGGTACCCCAATTTACGCCCCAGCAGACGGTACTGTAACTTTCTCAGGCTATCAAAGAGCTGCAGGTTACTATGTAATTGTTAGCCACGCTAACAATTTCTCCACTGTGTACATGCACCTGTCTAAAGCTGAGGTCAAGATGGGTCAAAAGGTTATCGTAGGTCAGCTCATTGCTCGTTCTGGTAATACTGGCCGAACCACTGGCCCACACTTACACTACGAGATTCGTATTAACGACCGTCCTGTAGATCCGCTCAAGATTGACCTACCAAGTTCCAATCATCCAAACTTGGCCCGAGAGCAGCGTGAGGCCTTTGCCAATAACGTAAAGATTCTCAGGGCCGACCTTAAGAACGACAATCTCGCTCTGTCCAAGACTAAATAATATTATTGCAGCAGCCTTAGGCTGCTGCTTTGCTTTTAGCCATTCACAAGCTAAGCCCCTTTGAATCTTTTGCACCGCCCTATTTTCAAGATCGCGCCTAATTTGCACATAAGCACGCATACTATTCCTAGCTTTAGCCCCGCCGCATTTCATGGCAAACACAGCCCCTCTTCTCAAGCTTAAAAAAGCCCCATCCGCTCTTATCTTGCAGCCAGCTGCTTGCTACTGCATGTTTGTTGCTCGCTGCTACATGTTTGCAGCGTGCTAGCTTGATTGCTTTTGCTTGCGCTCCTCGCTGTTGAGGTGAATTTGCGCTCATCACTTTTGTCCATGAGCCTATCACATCAAGCGGTATCCGAGTTAATGTCCTTGAAGGGCGTGATTGCGCGTGGTTGCAGGCCTGATTGGATAGATTACACTTTGGTACGGCTCTGGTTGGATAGATTACACTTTGGTACGACCCTGATTGGATAGATTGGCAGATGGCGCGTCGTTGCGGTTTGTTTAGTGTGCTCTCGCAGTGGTTGTTGAGCTTTTGTTGGCTGGATTACTAGTCAGGCAGTCAGATGCTCGGAAATGAATCATGTGCTTATGGTGATTTTGACTAGTCTGATGGTCTATGAGACCTCATGGGAAGATTTGTGGTGCAGCTAGGTTTTGATGCTATGAGCTAGCTCTTGGTATCTATTGCGTAGGTGGATGGCTCTGTTTTTGTTGAAAAGATGAGGAGCTGTTTATGTTTATAAATGGCTATTGCATCAAAAAGCTTACATACAAATAGATACAGTTATATTGTGTAGATGGCAATGGCGATTTTTTGATGAGCTGCTATGCATAAGTTCTTGAGGATGTGCAAAGAGTTTTTTAGATCTATGACTATCCTCAATGATCTGATCACGTCTTATGGTCGCATGGGGGCTTTTCATGGTAAATTCACTAGGCCAATACCCTGTGCAGGGTTTCTTCAAACAAACCATTGGTCAGAGTGCTGTTTGCTTTTTACAAATAGCCATACCACTGATGGGCTGTATAGTGTCAGCTAAGCGTGTTAGTTTTTAGCAGATTCGAGTCTGTACTAATAACTCTAAAGCTTAAGGAGTCTTACTTTAAAAAGGGCTTATGTTAGTGACTAGGCCATTTTTTAAAGGCGCTGCGTCTTAAGTACTTTTCTATTAAGACTTGTTTAGACTGATGCTGAGTAGAAGTTGTAAGTGCTTTTTGCCAAAGCTTAAGTTTTAGCGATGCTGTTTAATACCAATTTGTCCAATGAAGCAGCCATTTTAACTAAATGGTTAGTTTCAATCCCGTCCGTTGCTCATGCAAAAGGACCGTCCTTAATCACTAAGGCAATCTATGATGGCCTTGGTGAGTTTCCGTATTTCAAAAATCACGCAGATCATCTCAATCTCATTGCGCATGAAGAGTCTTCAAAAAGCTCCATCGTAGCTTTAGTTAAGAGTTTTGATGCCATTGAAGATACTTTGGTGATCTTATGTGACACGGATACAAACAGCCCGTACCACTATGGTGTACTTAAGCGCTTCTCGACTAATTGTGATGAGCTACAAAAGCAGCTCTCTCAGAGCAAAGACATCACTAACGAGACTTTAAAGAAAGGCATTGATTCAGGTGATTTAATGTTTGGCCTGGGCATCTTGCAAAGCAAGTGTGCCACTGGCTCCATGTTAGTTGCCTTAAAAGAGCTTTCTGACAATCATGTGCGTCTTAAGCTGAACATTCTGTTTATTTGTACTTCTGAAAGTGCCATTCAGCATCGCGGCATTAAAAAGTGCATTCCATTTGTTCATGACTTAATCAAAAAAGAGCACCTAAAGCTGCGTCTGTGTGTCAACGCTAAGCCAAACTTCCCTATCTCTCGCACTGACAAAGATCTGCACATCTACACTGGCAACTACGGTAAGGTAGAGCCATCTTTCTACATAATTGGCAATTCTGCATCGGCCTTTAGACCATATGCTGGTTTCTCTGCATCCATCATTGCCTCAGAGCTCATTCGTGAGTTAGAGCTCAACCCACTCTTTAGCCAAAGCCTCCATCAAAAGCCATTAGTACCTACTTTTGATAGCTTACGCGTCAAGGAGTTTGGCAAGGACTATAGCCCTGATGGTATGCAAATTAGCTTTAGCATGCCACTTGTAAACATAAGCTTAGATGACTTACTTGAGCTGTTGAAAAATAGCGCTGCTAAGGCAATTGAAAACGCTGCTGAGCTTATTGATCAGCGTGAGGCCTCATATGCCAACCTTAATCACGAAGAGTTTATTCCTCTTGCTCAAGATGCTGAGGTGGTGTCTTTTAGTGATTTACTTGAGCGTGCCTCCCATAATTTTACTGGCGATCTTAACAAGGCCTTGCAAGGCATGGTGCTTAAATGCCGTTCTGAGGGCTTATCACTGCATCAAGCTGGCATTACCATCATTGAGCGCCTCAATGAGCTTGCCAAGTTGCCACGCCCTTCAGTAGTGGTTTACTTTACTGACAACTATGTACCTACCCAAGGACTGTCAGCAAGCTCTAGCCAGGATCGTGAGTTATTTATGATCCTCGATGGACTTATTAACAAATTCTCTGCCGTAAGTCCTATCGTGCCTACTATGGCCACAAACTATGCGCCATCTGATGCAGGCTTTAGCCGTCCAGTAAATCTTAAAGATTCACTCAATACCTTAGCACGCGAGTGCCCAGTTGGCATTAGCGATATCGAGGGTATTGACGTTCCTACTATCACCATTGGTGTTAAGGGCGATCACTTAACTTTACTTACTGAGCATGTTGACACTAGCATGTGTCAGTATCTGCCAGCTTTTGTACTCTCACTAGCTGATGCCATTGCTAATACGCCAGAAAATAGTCTTGAAAATTACCAAGACGATCTGCAGCGTCACCTTGATGCTTTAGAGCATCGAGCTGAGGCCATTGCCGGAGCCGCAATCAATGCTGCACAGCAAGCTCATGAGCATCGTAGTGGCGATAACACCTTCTACTCTAAGCTCTCTCAAGGCACCTTAGAGCCAGAGTCTTTAGACAGTTTCTTAAAGCAGCAAGGCAGCCAAAGTGGCTCCTCTATGAGCGGCCCCATGCTTAGCGCCCCAAGTGCTCAAGCAAATCCCAGTGCAGCCTCTAACGTAACTCAGGAGCAAGCTAAGGCTGAGGCAGATGAGCAAGCTAATGGACATGCTCAAGCACAGTCACGAGATGATACTCAGTCACTCTCAGATGCTCAGTCACGTGCTGAGGCTGAGGCAAGAGCGGCGGCCCAAGCTGAGGCCGAGGCACAGGCCAAGGCTGAAGCTGCAGCTTTAGAGGCCAAAGCACAAGCAGAGGCTAAGGCCCGTGCAGCAGCATCTGCTGCAGCACAAGCCAATGCTGCTAAGGCATTCTTTACTGCTCCAGCACAAAGTCAAGCAGCTGAAGATACAGACTCACTTAGCCGTGAGCAAAAGATCAATCCATATGCTGAAACAAATGCCGTAGCGCAAGAGATTGCTCAGCGCATCAATGCTGAACAAGCCTATGCAGCATCTGCGCAAGGCAGCATTGAGCAGAGCGAGGATAACTATCCAAACGAGTATCAAGATGATGAAGAGGATTTAGATCCTCCTCAGTATGTTGAGGCTCAGGAAGTTCAGGACACCGACTCAGTACATGCGTCAAATGCACAGAACACTGCAGCACAAAGCGATGTGTCATATGTCAGTGCTGCCTCTGACGATGAAGATGGCATCATCAGCCCACAAGCACATACCGACTTTAGTAAGCTCTCAGCACAAAGCGTCTATACCGATGCTCAGGTCTTATCCGAAGTCCCTGGTGATGGACTGTCTGAGCCTGTAGTTGAGCTTACCCAAGTTAAAGTTGCAGCCACCGAAGAAAAGCACTTTGGACTGTTCAATAACCTTGGCAAGATCTTCAAGCGTAAGAGTGCTGATAGTAAGGATGAGTCCAAGGTCGACACTGCACCTGCTATCGACACTGCAACCGCTCTCGATAGCGAAGCCGCGCCGGACACTGCCGCTGAGTCACAAGTAAATGAGCTTGATAGCACCATCAGTGCAGCTAACTCTGATCTTGCTGCTGCCAATGTAAGTGCCCAAGATGATGTCGCAACTGCAGCTGAACTTGCTAGCTCCGATAATGCAGCAAGTGAGGATGTAGCTTACGAGCAAGAGTCTGATGAGACTGACGTTGCCACTAGTGCAGCATTAAATGCTGAGGGCGATGTAGATGCAAATGCAAATGCAAATGCAAATGCAGATGATCCTAGCGTTACTGCTGAAGCTCGTGAAGCTCGTTTAGAGCGAGAGCTTGATAGCATCGTACAAAGCGATGTCTTAAATGCTGATGACGATAAGACTGATGCTGTAATTGCATCCATGCACACTGCAGCTGTTGGTAGTGAAGATAAGACTATCACCATGCAAGCAGAGCCTCCTCGTAAGAGCATTGAGAGCATCCTAAGTTCTATCGAGCAGCAAACTAAAGTTGAAAGCAAGAGCTATGTAGCTACTGAGGATACAGCCAGTGCATCTGCTAGCGCTGCTACTCAAGATCGCAAGCCATCCATGAGCTCTGTTGATGAGATCAATGATGACAATGTTGCCTCATTGATTGCATCTTCTATCAATAGAAAGATTGAGCAAAACAATCTAGTCTCTATCGATAGTCCAAAGCCATATCGCCAAAGCGCTAATCCACTCTCTGATGTTATCTATGCTGATTCAGTGAGCGTAGGCGAGGTACGTACAACTGATAATGGAGCAGCAAGAAAAGAGAGCGCTGCTAGAACATCTGCACCAAGCAGTGATAACACCAATGCTAGTAATAATGGCCCATTAAACTTTAATGGCGCTGCTGCTACTGCAGCTGTGGCTCATGATTTAGATAAGCCAGCCAACCTGTCTTTAGACTCTGCTCCAAAGCCTTTTACCCTGCCTGATGAAAACGCCATTGCCGGTGCAATTGCAGGGAATAACAGCGCATCAGCTAAGCGCTTTTTAGTGGTTAATAGCGATCCGCAGAATACCCGTGATCCTGAAGAGGTCTATGCAGAGGCTCGAGCTGAGGCTGAAGCTGCTAAGTTAGCTGCCGCCGAAAAGTCCCGTCGTGAAGGCCAAAGAGCTATTGCGATGGAAGCTATTCGCGCCGCTCAAGCCGCTCAGAAAGCCCAGAAGGCTGAGTCATTCGATGCACAAGCCAAGATGGCTGAGTCATACGATGCACAAGACAACTCTAGCGACGAAGCTGCTAAGACCGTAGCGTCTGCAGAGGATTCAAGCGCAGATCTAGTAACTAATGCTGAGCAAGTACCATCAGACAATACCGAAGCACTGGACGCTGCTCCATCTCAAGATGTTGCTACAGAGCCTGAGGTAGAGTCTGATAAGAGTGGTGCTGATGCTAAGCCTACTGCTAGTGCTAGTGCTGCTGTGGCTGCAGATGCTAGCGTAGCTCCTAAAGCATCTCCAAGCGATGTGAAGGCTGATGCTCCTATTGCAGCTGCTAAGGCAAGTAAAAAGCTTGAACCACTTGATGCTGCAACCTTAAGAGAGATTGCTGCACTTAAAAAAGTTAACTCTGAAGAGGCTATTGCTGAACTGCTCTATGCCTCGGACTTAGATGAAAAAGACGCTAACGGCACTGAGAGTGACGTACAAGAGCAAAATGCTGCTCAAAATAGCGTTGCAGCTGACGTTGAAGCTGAGTCTCAGCCTAAGGATGAATCTAGCGAGCAAGAGATTGCTGTAGTACCAGATACCATTTTAAGTGCTAAGGCCATTATCACTACCTCTAAGACAGAGACTACAAACTCAGTCATTACTGATTCACGCGCAACTAAGCCATTTATGGATCCTGTTGAGGCGATCACCACTGAGGTTCTCGACGAGAAGGACGCCCAATCAAAGTCTACTGATGGTGTTGCCACTGTTATCACCTCTGGAGCTTATACCCCTGCCTCAACCGATGCTGAAGCTGATAATAATGCTGCTTTAGTAGTTGAGGAACAGTCACACAAAGATCCTACCGAGGAGCACTCTTACACCACTGAAGAGACCGATGACTATGTAGCCACTGTAATCACTAAGACCATTATCCAAAAGGATGAGACCCTTAGTGAGGGCAATGCTGCTGCCAATGCAGATATCAATACTGATGCAAGCGCAAATGTAGATGATGCAGCCGGTGCTGCTGACACTGATGCAGCCGATGCGGCTAATGCAACTGCTGAGAGCGCCGCTAGTGATGGTGCTGCAAGTGATAATCAAGGCACTGCCGATACAGCGGATCAAGGTGCTCAGGCGCAAGGTGGAGATGGTGCTGATGAGGCATCTAATGGCACTAGTGCTGAGGAAGAGGCTAAGATCGCTGCCAAGGCGGCTTTAGATGAAAAGCGTGCGGCATTGCGTAGAGCTATGTACGGTGATGATGCCGATAATATGCCGCCACGTCGTAAGCGTGGTAGCTATATCGACTTAACTGGCCGTGGCGATGTTTTAAGCTACGATCCTGATGAGCTTACTAAGAGCTTTGAGCAACCTGAAAACTCTCAATCTGGTGCTAATGTAGTTGACGGTGCTTTAAGCCGCAACGTGCCTGTATCGTCACTGTCATCTGCTGAGATCAGAGCTATGGCTCAGGCTAAGGCAGAGGCTGACAGAGCTGCAGCTGAAGCTGCTAATGCCGGTGCTGAGGCTATTAAGGCTAAGAGCCCTGGTGTACGTATTATGCGTACTACCACAGCTCCAAAGGCCCAGCCTCAAGCTCAGCAAGATCAGATGGTTTACTCACAAGGCGGCGCAGTAGTGGTCTCTAAGCGAGTCTCTGCTGAAGAGGCAGGTGCTCTGCTCAATGCTAATAAGCAAAGTGCACGAATCCCTACTTCGCCTACCGCTATTGAAGGCTCTACTAGCTATCTTGAGCGTACAGCTGAGAAATCTATCATGAGCCAACATGAGCGTATTAAAGAAGACGCTAGCGTTCCTACTACCATCGTAGTACGCGGCAATTAACGTTTATCAAGCAACCTAAAGTCCAAAGCTCTAAAGTACTATGCTCTATTAGCTTCAAGCATTGGCTATGGTTGCTCTCTAAACCACTGATTTACAAACTTAGATTGCTTTACACCACACTTTAACTGTCACCAAGGCTATTTAGCCACCAGAGGACTAACTACTGTCAAAGATCAGATGAGATTGAATTTGTTCGATGTCAGAGATCAGATGAATAGTGCGCTGTTTGTGTCTGCAATCAGAGATCATATGAGGCTGCCTTAGTCCGATGTCAAAGATCAGGTGGAGCAGGCGCGGCTTGTGTCTGCAATCAGAGATCGGACGAGGATGCTTTATCTGATGTCAAAGCTTAGATGAGCGGGCGCTTGTCCTTATGTGTCTTTATGTTAAAGATCGTGGATGGTGCAGATATGGTATGCATGTTGGCAAATGATGCTTTTTAACCATACGTAGTTAAGAAGTTTTCGCAACTAGAGATACAGTGCTATTAGATTTTTGCTGATAAGTAGATAATCTTGAAGCCCAAGCAACTTGACATCAAGTGTAGCTGCGCTGTGTACTTATGCAATCAAGGCCCAATGATTGCACGTGCAACAAAAAATAAACTAGCACATGTTTTATTATGGTTTTAGTGACCATGATCCGACACTTTGTGCTTTATGAAGATTAATATAGCGCTAAGCCTTTATCTTTGCGCTTTTACTGAGGCTTACTAGTCTCTTTGAGCTTAAGACTGGTATAGCTTTATTAACCTTAGGCGTGGATGCAAATAAAAGCATCGTGTCAAAGATTGTTAAGCGTTATCCCTTGTACAAACTTTGACAAACGCCCATCAACATATTGACCCTTCTGTTTATCTAAAAGCTGAGTCTTTTAGATGTGATGGGCAAACGCGCTATCAGGGTATGCAACTACACACTGCTACTTGATACTCCAGGTCGCGAAAAAGAAAAGAGTTCACTATGGCTGAAGTTAACTTCGACACCACAGGCCAGTTTTCTGGCTGCATACTACTCTCAAGTCCTTCATGGGATCAGAGTAAGCTTTTAAGCGATCTCAAAGAAAAGTGGGATATCGAGCCTAAGGAGAATCTCTCTAAGAGTGACTCTGAATTGATCTTTGACTTAGATGGTATTCATGCTGCTTTCATGTTTGTGCCAGAGCACATGCCTGATGGTGAGGCAGAGGCCTATGCGTCTAACAACTTCCAGTGGCCCGAGGCCAATGCTGTAGCCCAGGCTCATCAAGGCTACATCCACATCTCTGTACATGCCGATTTTCTTATCGACACTATCGACCGCGCCAAACTCTTTACTAAGCTCATGTCCGCTGGCAGCCGTCAGCCTTTTGCAAGCGGCGTTTACACCTCTGGCGTAGTGGTAGAACCAGTTTATTACGATCTCTTTTCTGACATGCTCAAGCACGACTGTCTGCCAATTGAAACTTGGATTTGGTGCGGTGCTGTGACCATCGAAAACGAAGTGATGTGCTATACCTTTGGTATGGAAAACTTCGGCATGGACGAGATGGAGATCTGCGATCCAAATATGGACATCGATGGCATGCGTGAGGTGTTACGTAACCTTGCTTACTATGTGCTAGAAAACGATGCCATCTTAGGCGACGGTGAGACTGTAGCTTTCTCAGATCAAGAGAGCTATACCGTAACTCACTCTCGCGGTATCGCCATGCCAGATCAGATGACCTACAAGGTCTCTCGTAATGAAGAAAATGTTGAGGTGGTTGCTACCGAAGCTGAGGATGCCTCCACTGACAATGCTCAAATTATCGACGAGCACAGCATTGTAGTTACTGGCCTTGAAGAAGAATCAGATCCACATATTGCAGCTTTAGCTCGCAAGATGATCTCTTTCTTAAACTGCGATTGTTCCTATATTCCACCAACTTCCGATATCGCAGCTATTCGTGAGGCTTACGATCAAGCATCTGTACAAGGTTTATCTGAGGGCTTTGTCCCAATGTTAATTGCAGTTAACGACCTGCTCTTACAGTGCATGATTGTTAACTCAGATCCATTTACCGAGTCAGAGGATGGTCTTGAGTTCTCCTTTGATCACGTTCGTGATTACCGCTCTACTGCTTTATCTACCGAAAGCGATAACGGCAAGGTAACTTTAGCCTATCGCATTAGTGAGTGCGAAGAAAAGGCCGCTAAGGACAATATCGACTGGGATCAACTCATTATCGGTCGCGTTGAGAACGGTCGTTCCTACAATAACTTCTCCTCAGTTATCGACCACGACACTGAGATGAGTGTGCCGCTGTTACTTGCTAAGCTGCCTGTAACTAATCCATGGGATGTCTTTGCCTTCTTACCATTTGGCGGCTGGGGTGACTGCCCTGCTCCTGAGGATATTACCTCTATCTCCAAGTTCTGGTTTGAGCGTTACCAAGCTATGCCTGCTGTACTCACTCATGATGAGCTTGAGTATATTGTTCCAGCTCCAGTACCTGAGGATAAGGCTTTAGAGCTAGCAGTTGAGCAATACGGTCTGTGCCATGAGCTCACAGAGTTGCACCACTATGTTGGTTGCCTTGCTGACTCACTTAGACAGTCTACTGTTTGGTACTTCTGGTGGCGCTAAGGCTTTTATAGCTAAGCGCTTTCATAGCTAAGGATCTTCATAGCTAAGATCCTTAGAGCAAAGTGTCTTTAGCTCTTATAGCTAAGGACATTTATTGCAAAGGCCTTAATTGCTAAGAGCCTTAGAGCAAAGTGCCTTTAGCTCTACTTAGACCTTACGGTCTCATGTAAAGCCCTACTCTTAGCTAGCTGCATTTAAGCGAGCGCGAGCTTGCTAGATTGGCCATACAAACCATCCTAAGACGCAAAAAGCCGCAGCTGCGGCTTTTTTGCTATATGAAAGATAATCATCAGTGCCCATCATTTTGGGCAGTTGCTGAGTAATGAGCTAGACGTTATAGTGCGGTAATAAGCGGCGAGTTTGTCTGTAAGTATAGGCCAGAGTGTAAATAGACTCACATGCAGTAGAGTCGAGTTTTACGTAATTGCCGATAGTGGCACCGTCTTTGAGGTGTAAGCTCTCTACTAGCTTAACTACATCCACCATTGGCAGTCCCATCTCAAAGAAGTTTTGCGGCAGACCACAACGATGGAAGAACACTCTGAGCGCCTCAATACCCTTGAATGCTGTATCGGTTGGATCATCGTAATTAAGCGCAATACCAAAGACCTTATTGGCAAACTGAGCCATACGCATTGGATTGTGCTTTAAGCAATATGTCATCCATGCTGGGATGAGTACAGCAAGGCCTTCACCACGTAGAGTTCTGTAAGTAGCAGCGAGCTCAAGCTCAAGCACATGCACCGACCAATCTGCCTCACGACCTAAACCACACATACCATTTTGTGCCAAGGTGCCGGCTAGCATGAGATTAGCACGTGCATCGTAATCATTTGGATCTTCAATAGTACGAGGTAGAGTGTTGATGATAGTGCGTAAGATACCTTCGCACAGTTCATCAGTGAGATTTACGTTTGGAGTATTAGTAAAGTAGCACTCAATAACGTGAGCGATCATGTCCATTGCAGCAACTGCAGTAGACTTGTTGTCGATAGACAAGCTCAGTTCAGGATTGATGATGGCAAAACGAGGTAAGAATGCTGGCGAGCTCTTATTGAACTTACGCAGCTTGCCATCAATCTCACGGGCGATGGTACAAACTGCAGAGCATTCGGCACCGGTATCAGATGAAGTGGTAATAGCACCATTAATCAAGGTACGTACTGGCTCACGTACTCCTGAAAAGAAGTCCCAAAAGTCACCAGCGTATAGAGCACCTGCACTAATAGCTTTTGCGCTGTTAATCGCTGAGGCACCGCCTACAGCTAATACCGCATCAATATGCTCTTGTCGGCAATAGTTAATGCCTTCATAAACAGTATCGGCCCAAGCAATTTCTTGAGTCTTACCAAACACAAAAAACTCTAATCCGGCGCGATCTAATGAGCGCTTAATACGATCAAACAAGTCAGGTTTATGGGAGGCGTCATCATAATGAATCATGATACGACGAGCACCTTCATACTTTAAGATTGAGCCTGCCTCGTTCTCACGGCCACGTCCGAACATAACAAAGGTACGGCGCTGATAGTCAAAATTCTGCATGGCTCCGATGCTCCTTATTATTTCAAACGGGCAAAAACTAATTTAGCAAAGATATGAGCTTAAGTAGCTCACAACGCTTTTTTAGTGAGTGAGGCAAGTATAGCATGATTGCTAAAGCCCATAGCGCCTAGTGCAAGCAAAGACAGCTATGCCCATGCTTAAGCCAAAGTCTAACCACCATTAGCTGCTAAGCTATCAAAAACCTAGCCACGTCACCATAACATAAATAGTTGCATGCACATTTTGCAAAATTGTCAGCTTTTGCATGCATATTGACCATATGCCAATGTAAGTGGGCTTGGCAATGTTTTAACCGCTTGTTGTCGTTAGGCCCTTGTTTCATGGGCTTTGTAAGGCGCTGGCATTTTAAAGGGCAAACTATTTACGTAAATACTTGTCCTAAGATGTCGCAAAGTCCGAGAAATTCTGTATTATACGGGCTTATCATGGGGCAGTTGTCACTGTTTCGTGAGCAAAATGGCACCTGTATTGTCATGGTGTCATCGGCCTATGCACTACAAGCTTAATCATTTAGCTAGGTGCTTTTCTGCTTTGCGCCGAGAGTACTCGCCGTTTATTATGCAGGTCTAGGCCCGAAAAGTATTATTGTGGCCGGGCTGCGGCAGCATAAGGAACCATCTCTACGCAAACACCATGTTTGCATGTAATGACTAATAACACTTGTCACATACGATGCCTTATAGCTGTGTACACCAAAAGGTGTCCTGCAGCTGCCCGCTGAAGTGAAATACCACATACATGAGCTTAAGTTAGACCTAAATTTAACATTAGCTCGCTACAGTTGTTCTACTCAAGCAACTAAGCTATGAGTAAACAGCCTAAGGTAATCGCTTGGGGCGGGGTCCTTCTTACCTTTCATCTTGGACTTATACGAGTGGAAAATACTCCTAAGTTGCAAGCGGCAGAAGCCGCTTCAAATGAGGCAAGTGCTGCAACTAGCACTCCAACATCTCCTTTATCAACCGTTCAGGGCATCAAGAACTTAGCTGCAGCCCCAAAGGGATCTGCCTCCCATCGCGTAGGTGAACTGCCAGGTCAAAAACCTTCTCCTGAGAAGCAGAATCGTAAACCTATTCTGACTGTCAAGAAGCTCACTAAGCGCTTTGATAATTTCGTAGCTGTAGACGAAGTGGACTTAACCATCTATGAAGGTGAAATTTTCGCCTTACTCGGCTCTTCAGGCTGCGGTAAATCCACTTTGTTACGTCTTTTAGCAGGTTTTGAGCAGCCAACCTCTGGCTCTATCATGCTCTGCGGCGAAGAAATGATCGGTGTACCACCGTACAAACGTCCTTTAAACATGATGTTCCAGTCTTACGCTCTGTTCCCATACATGACCGTAGGCCAAAACATCGCTTTTGGTTTAAAGCAAAGCAAGTTACCAAAGGATGTAATTCAAGACCGTGTAGAGCGTATGCTGCGTCTTGTACACATGGAAAACTATGTTGACAGAAAGCCATATCAGCTCTCTGGTGGTCAACGTCAGCGTGTGGCTTTGGCTCGTTCTTTAGCTAAAGAGCCTCGCCTGCTGCTCCTTGATGAGCCAATGGGTGCACTTGATAAGAAGCTGCGTGAGCAGATGCGTCTTGAGCTCGTTGACATCATCAACTCAGTTAATGTTACCTGTCTGATGGTTACCCACGATCAAGAAGAAGCCATGACTATGGCTGATCGTATTGCCATTATGGATAGAGGTGAGTTTATTCAGGTTGGTGGTCCTCGTGAAATCTACGAAAACCCTAACTGCCGTTTCTGCGCTGAGTTCATCGGCTCAGTAAACATCTTTGAAAGCTCCTTAGTAACCTCTTCAGCTACCCAATCTTTAATCAAGGCTCGTGATTTCAACCACTTAATTGAGTTATCTCACGATATCGATTTGGCTGACGGTATGCCTCTCATTATTGCGCTGCGTCCTGAGAAGATTTACATCTCTCATGAGCGCCCTGCTGAGAATACCAACTGGTGTGAGGGTGTAGTAGAGAACATCGCTTACTTAGGCGACGTGTCTATTTACTACGTAAAGCTCACCAACGGCCGTATTGTTACTTCAACACTGCCTAACGTAGACCGATTCAAGCAAGGCCTTCCAACTTGGGAAGACCATGTTTACTTAAGCTGGGATCCAGATTCCTGTATTGCGCTGACCATTTAATGGCCATCGACCACCAAGTGATAAAGCAATGCCCTCTGGGCAAAGATGGCCTCAGACATAAACATATGTCTGACCATCAGCTTGCACTCACTTAAGGACATGCCCCTCAAGACACAAATAGATCTATCTAAAAGATTGTATCTTCACAAAGATACCTGCAGCATCAGGCAGAGAACAGCTTGAAAAAAAGCAGCTTTCACTGACACACTGTAGATATCTCATAGCGCTCTTGAGGCAAGCTATTGTGCACAACTATACAGGTAACTGCGATGTCCACTGGCTTAAGCTCGAATCTTAGTTTTATCCGACGCGCTTTTGCTACAAAGCGTGTTACATCAAATGAGACTGGAATGATGAGTACACATCAGCACACTTGGCGTGATTACGCACTCATTTTTCTACCGTACCTATGGATGGTACTGTTCTTCTTACTGCCATTCTTGATCATCTTTAAGATCTCTTTGTCAGTATCAGAAATCGCCATTCCTCCGTACTCTCCTTTAGTTACCTTTGAAGAGGGTGCCATGCAGATCATTCTGCATTTGGAAAACTACACCTACATCTTCACTGATCCTGAAGGAACTTATATTCGCTCCTACCTGAAGTCTTTACAGGTAGCAACATTCTCTACTTTCTTCTGTTTGTTAATCGGTTATCCGATTGCTTGGGCGTTAGCCACTGCTCGTCCTGCTATGCGTAACGTACTGTTCATGCTCATCATTATGCCGAGCTGGACTTCGTTTGTAGTACGTATCTACGCATGGATGACTCTGTTAAAGCGCGATGGTCTAATCAATGAAATCTTGATGACCTTAGGCATTATCGATGCGCCGATTCAGATTCTGCAAACAGATGCTGCAGTTTATATCGGTATTGTGTACTGCTACTTGCCGTACATGGTACTGCCGTTATTCTCAGCATTAATGAAGGTTGACTACTCATTAATCGAAGCTGCTTCAGACTTAGGTTGCCGTCCTGTTAAGACTTTCTTTAACTCCTTAGTACCGCAAACTAAGTCAGGTATTGTTGCCGGCTCTATGCTCGTCTTTATCCCAGCCATCGGTGAATACGTTATTCCTGAGCTGCTTGGCGGTAAGGGCTCGATCCTCATCGGTCGTATCTTATGGCAAGAGTTCTTTAACAATCGTGACTGGCCACTTGCTAGTGCTGTAGCCATCATCATGCTCATCATCCTTGTGATCCCAATTGTGGTCTTCTACAAGATCGAGCGTAAGGAACAGGAGAGGATCAATGCACGGAAGTAAGCAAAGCAAGGCTGCCATTGCACGCGGCGTGATCATCGCCTGTGCCTTGGTATTCTTATACCTGCCTATCGTGACCTTGATTGTGTACTCATTCAATGAGTCACGTATGGTGACTGTTTGGACGCAGGCATCTTTAAAGTGGTACCGAGCCTTATTTAACAACTCAGACATCATCCGCGCAGTTGGCGTATCGCTCTTAGTAGCGTTTATGACTGCTTGTGCCTCCGTGGTGTTAGGCACCTTAGCTGCATTCGTGTTAACCCGCGTAGGCAGCTTTAGAGGCGAGTCATTATTTGTACTGTTAATGACCGCTCCTATGGTGTTACCTGAGGTTATTACTGGTCTTGCACTGCTGCTGATCTTCGTAACTTTAGGCTCTCATATCCCTATTTTTGCTGATCGCGGCATTTGGGCCATTTGGATTGCTCACGTAACTTTCTGCTCAGCCTATGCAACTGTAGTTATCCGCTCTCGTTTTAGAGAGCTTGATACCTCCATTGAAGAGGCTGCTATGGACTTAGGCGCAGGCCCTGTCAAAGTATTCTTTGCCATTATCCTTCCTGCCTTAATGCCATCTGAAGTTGCTGCATTCTTACTGGCTTTCACCATGTCTATGGATGATTTGGTGATTGCCTCATTTATTGCAGGCCCTGACTCCACTACTCTACCTATGCTGATCTTCTCATCAGTACGTAGAGGCCTGTCACCTGAGATCAATGCGTTAGCAACTATCATCGTCTTCATCGTATCAATCTTTACCTTCTTTGCTTGGTTATCCATGGTCAAGAAGCAAAAGCGTAAGCGTGCCGATGCAGCTAAGGCTGAAAAGGCCTCCGCAGAAGAGCAAAAACTGCATTACTTTGCACCACACGGCGATGAAATGCTCGATAGCGACTTCAAGCTCAATCCAGTAGCTCTGGCACTGTTGCAAGCTCAGGCTAAAGCTTTAAGCCGTGGTGAAGATACAGCTGCAGCAACTGCTTTAGCTTTAAAGTCGATGCGTAGCCCTAACGTGGTTGATACCAAGGGTAGAAAAGCTGGCGCTGTGGTAGCAGCAGAAGATGGCGAGGCAGTGGATAACACCGAACTTGCTGAGGCCTACGCAACTGCTGCTGAGCAAGCTTTAGAGCGTGTTGAGCGTGAAGAGGCCGAAGCTGCATTGCGCGAGGCTCAAGTCCAACAAAGCAAGGCCGAACCAAGCACAGTAGCTGTAAGCCCTGTAGTGACCGAAGAGCAAGCTGCAAAATTAGAGGCTGCTCGTAAGGCTGCATCCGAAGCCGCATCTGCCGAGGTCAAGAAATCCTCAAGCAGCTCAGCTAAAGATGCAACCGCAGCTCAGAGAATCGAGTCAGAGGGTATAGCTCAAGCTGGTATGGCTCGCGTGTTAGATCACGAGGAGTTTGGTGAGGTTAAGTTCAATCCATCTAATGGTGAAGATCAAGACCTTATCGCCCCTGCCCCAACTTCAATGAAGGCAAAGCTTAAGGGTGCAACAGCTCCTGCTACTACCTCTACCTCGCTTGCTGATGCTAAGGCACGTAAGGCTGCAACTAAGGCCGCAATTAGCAAGGCTCAAAGTAGCGAGACTGAGTCAAATGATTCACTTGAAGTAGCCAGCGACAAGAGCAATGCAAAGAGCAGCGTAGTGGCCACAACTGCAAGCTCTCTTGCTCAATCAAAAGCCCGCAAGGCAGCAGCCGCTGCCGCCCGTGCTCGCGCCCTAGCCTCAAGTGCATCAGATAACAAGAGCGCTGCAGAAGTCACCAAGACCTCATCATCTGATATTGCTAGCGCCAACGTCATCGACAACACTGACAAGTAACCTAGCCACTCAACCCAAGGCTAGCACTCCCTAGCCTCCAAAAGCCCCGATTCTTCACCAAGACTCGGGGCTTTTTCATCCCTCCGCATACACTCCATAATTACTCACCGTTTTTTACATAAATAACATGTAAATAACGATGGCAAATCCGTTTCACAGCCCCTCAAAACCAATAGATACACAATATCTACAGCACCATCCAAAAGTAAAAAATAATGTGTTTACGATCAAACATTTTTACTTTGCTATGTTTTACAAATACAAATAAAACAACATAATCGTTAGCAAGTGTAAGAAAGATCATAATGCCCCGAACCGATGTGTATTGACCCGTGGGCAATGCAAACAACTAACTATAAGGATCTGTCCCATGGCAGTTTACGTAAACACCAATTACAGCGCCCTTCAAGGCCAAAGATACCTGACTAATGTCAACAATAATCTCACTACTACCTATCAAAGACTGAGCTCAGGCCTTCGTATTAACAGCGCCAAGGATGACGCTGCAGGCCTTCAAATCGCCGATCGCCTGACATCACAGATCAACGGCCTCAACCAGGGTAACCGCAACGCTTCAGACGGTATTGCTCTTGCTCAGACCATTGAGTCCGGCATGGACGAGATCTCAGGCATGCTCCAAAAGATCCGTACCTTAGCTGTACAGGCTTCAAATGGTACTAACACAGCTGAGGATCGCGCTGCTTTAGCAAAAGAAGCAAGCTCTTTAACTGCTGAGATTGCTAGAATCTCACGCCAAACTACATATGGCGGTAAAAGTATTCTTGCTGGTGCTACAAAAGGTGCAATTTATTCTGAGGCAGCTGCTGGTCAGGCCTCAAAAGGCGGTAAAGTTACTCTGCAGGTAGGTTCAAACAAGGGTGACACCATTACTTTTGATGTAGCTAGCTTTAAGTTTTCTGTTATTGCAAAAGGCTTATCTACTGGCATCAATAAAGATGACCCTACTGCGACCAAAGGTAAAGCCATTTTATTCTCTACTGTTGAAGCAGCTCAAAACCTGATTGCAAATATGGATGGCATTATTGCTAAGGTTGATGGACAACGTGCCAACTTAGGCGCGATCCAGAACAGACTTGAGAGCTCCATCCGCAACCAGTCTAACGTTGCTGCTAACGAAGCTGACGCTCGCAGCCGTATCCGTGATGCTGACTTTGCTGAAGAGTCTGCAAACCTTTCACAGCAGTCCATTATCCAGCAGGCTGCTGCCTCTATGCTGATGCAGGCTAACACCCGTCCTCAGCTTGGCTTAAGCTTATTAGGCTAATCGTAAGGAGGACTTTCCCATGGCAGTATATGTAAACACCAATTACTCAGCCCTTCAGGGCCAGCGCTACTTAGGTAATGTTCAGAACTCTCTGACCACTACCTACCAGCGTTTATCAAGCGGTATGCGTATTAATAGCGCTAAAGACGACGCTGCAGGTCTCCAGATCGCTGACCGTTTAACCTCCCAGATCAACGGCCTCAACCAGGGTAACCGTAACGCTGCAGACGGTATTGCATTAGCCCAGACCATCGAAGCTGGCATGGACGAGATCTCTGGCATGTTCCAAAAAATGCGTACTTTAGCTGTTCAAGCTAACAATGGAACCAATACCATTGAAGATCGCAAGGCTTTAGCCAAAGAAGTTGCAGCTCTAGCGACTGAAGTTAACCGAATTGCAACCCAAACTACTTTTGCTGGCAAGACCGTGTTAAACGGCAAAGGTGATACTTCTATTTACGGCGCAGCTGGTGGTGGTCAACCTCCAGGTGGCGGTAATAACGGCTCTGCTGGTAAAGCAGGCGATACTGGCTCTATAACTCTACAAGTTGGATCGAACAAAGGTGACACTATCTCCTTTGATGTTGAGTCTGTTATGTTCTCTAAACTGGCAACAGTTACTCAGCTTGTCGGAAATGGCAAAGTCTTTTCTACAAATCAGAACACAGGCGAGATAACGGTATTCTTCTCAAAGGCAAAGACAGACGCAAGCGCTGACTCATTTGGTGGCATCATCGAAATGTTTGATGCAGCCATTTCAAAGATTGATGGTATGCGTGCTGGGCTTGGTGCCATCCAAAATCGTCTTGAGAGCTCTATCCGCAACCAGTCCAATGTTGCTGCTAACGAAGCTGATGCACGCTCACGTATTCGCGATGCTGATTTTGCTGAAGAGTCTGCAAACTTATCTCAGCAGTCCATTATTCAGCAGGCTGCTGCCTCAATGCTGATGCAGGCTAACACCCGTCCTCAGCTTGGCTTAAGCTTATTAGGCTAATCGTAAGGAGGACTTTCCCATGGCAGTATATGTAAATACCAATTACTCAGCCCTTCAGGGCCAGCGCTACTTAGGTAATGTTCAGAACTCTCTGACCACTACCTACCAGCGTTTATCAACGCATGGGTGCCCATAATTACCACCTTAAATTAAATCGACATACTGCGAATATGCCTAAACTTCGGGTACGCCAGTTACGAAGTTATTCACTTCCAGTGTAAGATATAATGTGTACACTGAGATTTTTTCAAAAACATGAGAAGCTGAATCAACTGCGTAAAACCTGATTTTTAGGAGGCTCGCAGAGCAGACAGCGATCACAGCAGAGTCCTGTAGAAGACAAGGGGCGGCTGGGAAGACCGTCCTCCCCCCTCAGAGGCTCTTCTGTGATCCGCAGCCGATTTAATGTGGTAAAAACGGGCCCCGTTGTGCAAGCGGTATGCGTATTAATAGCGCTAAAGACGACGCTGCAGGTCTCCAGATCGCGGATCGCTTAACCTCCCAGATCAACGGCCTCAACTGATACAAGAGTGTTATCATAAACGTAATTGCCATGTAGACGATTGCCATATATAGGCTACTTTTCAAACTTTTCTTAAATAATTTACGCACTGATTCTCCTCAGTGCGTTTTTTTTAGCTCTCTCTAGAAACGTTTCTCTTATGACAGTGACTAAAGGCTGTACTCTTTTAGAGCGCATAGTCGAGATCGATCTGTAAACGTTTCTGCATTTTAGGCAGTTGTCATAAAATCGGATAAAACAGCATAAATATCACGTTTCTAGTGTCTGCAATTGTTATAAGAGATTACTGCCTCTTCGTTGCTTTTTAGTCGTTGCTCGCGCTATA
>NZ_AXWV01000019.1 GCF_000482845.1 Anaerobiospirillum succiniciproducens DSM 6400 | reverse complement strand
TTTCCATCAACACTATTGAACATTTTCTTCGTAATCAGCTGTTTTACGATGTCCTTGCTGGCAGGCTCTACAATAGAGTCGGCTACAGGTGCTTTAGTGTCGGTCGAGCTGTCAGAAGGGGAATTGAGGATTCTGCCTATAGCCTCAACCTGCTCCCGTGTTAGCTCGTTTTGCTTGCTAGAAATGAGATCTGCAAGCTCAGAAGAAAGAGTTGTCTGTTTGATGTTATGAGCACCCATTTTGATGATCTCCGAAAGTCAGCTTATGGCTGTGTTAAGCTGTGCATGTTAAACCAATAAAAAAGGGGGCTCAAGAAAAACTACACATCAAATTCTACACTGTCCGTATTGAAGTATATGGAACTCATTAACCCACAGATGAAAATCTCTCAAAGTGACGATTCAATGGATCAGCAGGTACTAGACCCAAGTTATGAGCAGGTTGTAGACTTCTGCGATGCCTTAGTGGACTACATCTCCCGTGGTCACTTTGATTTGTATCCAAAGATCGTCGAGCTGATTGAAAATGCCTCAGGCCGTTCTTTATCTATTGCTCATCGTGTGATGCCACGTATTGATAAGACTACAGAGGTTTTATTGCAGTTTGCTGATCGCTATGCCGAGGACTTAGATAGCGCTAAGATGAAGACCTTGCGCTCTGATCTGTCAAAGGCAGGTCAGCTTTTAGAGCAACGTTTTCGTAATGAAGACCGCCTGATTATCGGCTTACGTTTGGTTAATGCCATCGTAGCTACACCACGCAACTAAGGCTTTTGTTCTTTAGATCTGACGTAGTTTCACTACGAAGGCAGTTATTTATGCTAACGCCAATTTAGCGCCCCGCAGCTTTGCTTGCGGGGCCACAGGCGCTCTATGGGCAATTGCGCAGGCTGGGCTATTCTGCCAACTTGATAGGGCTGGGCTATTCTGCCCAATTGCGAGAGCTGGGCTATTCTGCCAATTTGATAGGGCTGGGCTATTCTGCCCAATTGCGATGGCATGGCTATGCAGGCCTAATAAGATAATGGCGTTTGTATGGGCGGGCGCTGGTGTCTAGGCTCGTTAAGATCATAGGATTTATGGCCTATTGCAGTGAGCGGAGTGATGCAACGGCATGGGGGCATTAAGATGCATCGTTTGGGTGATGCATAATAATCAACTTGAGATTCAAATGCTTAAGTTAAAGATGCTAAAAATGTAAGGTGGCGATGGTATGTGGTATAGGCCGTTACCATAGGCGATAACGGCGCTAGTGAATCTGTGTAAATATAGCGGTTGTATGCTGCTTTAGTGCATGGCAGTGTAGATAAGTAATCCACCACTTAAGATTGCAACTAAGGAGAAGATGATACGTACCTTCTCTGTTGGCATCTTGAGCATTAGAGCGGTACCAACAAAAGCACCTAAGAAAGAGGCAAAGATCATCACTGGAACCCATTGCCAGTAAATAGCGGTTACTGCACCAACGGTTACTGCGCCTACTGCATTCCAAATGGTGGCTACGAACACCATGGTGTGGTAGATAGCCCTTTTAAGCTCTAAACCAAAGACTAAAGCTAAGGTCATTGTAGAGAATAGGCCTGCACCTGAGGATAAAGATCCTGAGAAGAGACCGATAATAATCATGAGGAAGACGCCGAGGGCAAAACGCTTTTTGGAGATATTTTCCTTTGCTACAGAGCCAAAGCCTCGTTTTACCAAGGTATAGGCACCCATTAAGATCGTGACTATGCCTACAGTAAGCTGTGCGGCATCCGATGGCACATTGATAACGATCAGCGTACCAGCAACTACCGCAGGACAGCCCACAAGTATCATGACTAGGGCTATCTTCTTATCGATGGCAAATTTATTAGACTTCTTTTTGGCAAGCGCTCCGATACCTAAGAACACCACAGCTACTTTGTGAGTGCCAAGAGCGGTGGCAAAAGGCAAGCCCATAAGGATGAGTAATGGGAATTGCACAAAGCCAGCTCCACCGCCTGATACAGAGGCAAATAGGTTGGCTGTAAAGGTAAAGATAAAGACCAAGATCTGGTCAATTAAGGCTGATGTATCCATTACTTCCTCGCGGCCAGATAAAAAACAGAGTTCACCACTGCAAAAGTTCAATCAGTATGTGTGGCGATATTTTGGCCTTTATACAAAAGTATGCACAGTATAGACCCCTTAGTTGATATTGGCTAACTTGTATTTATCACTTAGTGTTTGAATGTACCTTTCTTACCGTGCCCAATAGTTGTTATTTTTATGCACCGCTTTGGGCATAGTCTAAAAGAGGATATCTTGCTGCTTGTTCTTTGGTGCATGGAAATTATGTTTACAGAGGTTGAGTGCATAAGAGCTATGTGCACTATTAATGAGCTTGCAAGTTAAACCTAACTCTGTGAGCGCTTAGCATAGGTTCTTTTATCTTTGTCTTATTGAAAATCATTCTTGTAATGAGAATTGCGTAATGGCAATTTTACTGAGCATATTGCAAAAGACCTTGGGACATTTCACGCCGAGAAAACCTAACATTGCCTACAACAACATGTCGTTTTGAAAAGCCATTAGTAAGCCATAGCTTAAAAAGTGGCAGGAAGTTTAGCTAAGGCTTGGTTCTTTTGATTTACTTTAGGTATAAAAAAGCCCGTAAAGCTTGAGGCTATACGGGCTTTCAGATCTATCTGCAGTAACTGCAGATTAAATTAAGGAATAGTATTTTTTGATTACTGCTCGCCGTTTAAGCGCTTTAAGGCGCGGTGAGCGATGTCTTTACGGTAGAACATGCCATCAAACTTAACATGGTTGATGATACCGTAGGCATGCTTGGTAGCCTCGGCGATGTCCTCACCCATAGCAGTTACGCACAGTACGCGACCGCCATTGGTTACTACCTTGCCATCCTTCTCCTCAGTGCCAGCTTGGAAGATCTTAGCGTAGGATGGAACTTCATCATCTAAGCCATGGATCTCATCACCCTTACGTGGAGATGCAGGATAGCCCTCAGCAGCTAAAACTACACCAACAGCTGGGTTTGGATTGTAAGAGCAGGTGCGGCCTTCTAAACCACCAACCTCAGCACCCTTTAAGCACAGCTCCACAAGATCAGAGGTCATACGCAGCATGATTGGCTGAGTCTCTGGATCGCCAAAACGGCAGTTGAACTCAACAACACGTGGATCGCCGTTGCTATCGATCATGAGGCCAGCGTATAAGAAGCCAGTGTATGGAATACCATCATCGGCCATACCCTTGATAGTTGGGTTGATGATGCGATCCATTACCTTCTGATATACATCATGGGTAACGATTGGAGCAGGTGAGTAAGCGCCCATACCACCAGTGTTAGGGCCAGTATCGCCATCACCAACACGCTTGTGGTCTTGTGAGGTTGCCATAGGAACAGCGTTAATAGAGTCAGACATGACGATGAAGGAAGCCTCTTCACCCTCCATGAACTCTTCAATAACTACGCGAGCACCAGCATCACCAAATGCATTGTCCTCAAGCATGGACTTAACTGCATCAATAGCCTCTTGCTCGCTCATAGCTACGACTACGCCCTTACCAGCGGCAAGACCGTCAGCCTTAATTACGATAGGAGCGCCGTTCTTCTTGATGTACTCAATGGCGCTATCAACCTGTGAGAATACTTCGTAAGCTGCGGTAGGAATGTTGTGGCGCTTTAAGAAGTCCTTAGTAAATGACTTAGATCCCTCAAGCTGAGCACCAGCCTTAGATGGGCCAAAGACGCGCAGATTAGCGGCCTTAAATGCGTCAACAATACCTAAAACTAAAGGTGCCTCAGGGCCAACGATTGTTAAATCAACGCCAGCCTTTTTAGCAAACTCTACTAAAGCTGGGATATCAGTAGCGCTGATATCAACATTCTCAATCTTGCGCTCGCTCTTAGTACCAGGATTGCCTGGAGCTACATAAACTACGTCAGCAAGTGGAGATTGTGCAGCACGCCATGCTAAAGCATGCTCACGGCCACCGTTACCTACGACTAAAACTTTCATCGTTATCCCCTGAAAACCATCTTTGTAATGGCTTGTTAATCAACTAGTGCTACAGCACTATTTAGAAATCTAAAAGCCCACCGAGCTCAAATTGCATACAAGCTAAGCTGCATACAAGATTAGGTGCATATAAGCTTAGCTGCATACAATCTTAGGTGCATGCAAGCTTAGGTGCATATAAGCTTTGAGGCATACAATCTTGGGTGTATACAAGCTTTGGTACACATAAGAGCATCAGCAGCTATATATGAAGTAAGTGGGCTTATGGAGCAGAGCCTAGATGTGAGCTCTGCTAGGCAGGCCTATTCGGCCTTTGCTTTTAGCAAAGTGGCTTTTATATAGATCCACTTTGCTCTTTGCCATTAGCAGCATGAGGCTGCTTTAATGGTCTTATTAGTGACGGAAGTGACGTACGCCAGTGAATACCATAGCGATGCCGTGCTCGTCTGCAGCCTGGATAACTTCCTCATCACGGATAGAGCCACCTGGCTGAATGATGCACTTAACGCCAGCCTTAGCAGCAGCGTCAACACCATCACGGAATGGGAAGAATGCATCAGATGCTAGTGATGAACCCTCAAGAGAGAGATTAGCGTCCTCAGCTCGGATAGTAGCAATACGTGCAGAGAACACACGTGAGGTCTGGCCGCAGCCAATACCTAAGGTACGCTTGGAGTTGGTGTAAACGATAGCGTTGGACTTGGTGTACTTACATACGCGCCATGCAAAGAGCAGCTCGGTGAGCTCATCATCGGTAGGAGCACGCTTAGTTACAACCTTTAGATCTTCACGCTTTACGTTAACTAAGTCAGCATCCTGAACTAACAGACCGCCGTTAACACGCTTGAAGTCGTAACGTGGCTGTCTCTCGCCTAACTCGCCAATAGCGAGAAGACGAATGTTCTTCTTAGCTGCAACGGCCTGTTTAGCCTCTTCAGTTACGCTAGGAGCAACGATAACTTCACAGAACTGACGATCAACAATAGCCTGAGCAGTCTTGCCATCTAACTCGCGGTTGAAAGCGATGATACCGCCAAATGCAGACTCGCTGTCAGACTCGAAAGCCTTAATGTAAGCATCGGTGAGGTTGTCAGCCATAGCAACGCCACATGGGTTAGCGTGCTTAACGATTACGCAGCATGGCTCTTCTAAGAACTCACGCACGCACTCAATAGCGGCATCGGTATCAGCGATGTTGTTGTAAGAAAGCTCCTTACCCTGGAACTGTACTGCAGTAGCAATAGAAGAGTTGGTAAGAGACATGTCCTTGTAGAAGGCAGCTTTCTGATGTGGGTTCTCGCCGTAGCGCATGCCCTGTAACTTAACAAAGTTTAAGTTTAAGGTACGTGGGAACAGACGCTTTTTCAGCTTTAACTCACCCTCAGATGGAACATCACAAGCCTCAGCCTCTGGATCAACGATGCCGTAGTCATCAGCCATAGTGCCAAAGTAGTTAGCGATAGCAGCATCATAAGAAGCAGTGTGCTCGTAAGCAGCGATAGCTAAGTTGAAGCGGGTCTTGTAGGTTAAGGAGCCACCGTTAGCATCCATCTCAGCGATAACCTTGTCGTAGTCGCTAGCATTAACCACGATAGCAACATCACGGTGGTTCTTAGCTGCAGCACGAACCATGGTAGGACCACCGATATCGATGTTCTCAATAGCCTTCTCTAAGGTGCAAGATGGGTCAGAGGTGGTCTTAACAAATGGATAGAGGTTAACGCACACGAGATCGATTGGGCTGATGCCGTGCTCGCTCATTACGGCCTCATCGGTACCACGACGACCTAAGATACCGCCGTGAATCATTGGATGTAAGGTCTTTAAGCGACCAGACATCATCTCTGGGAACTTGGTGTAGTCAGAAACTTCGATTACTTTGACACCGTTGTCCATTAACAGCTTGGCAGTGCCACCAGTTGAAAGGATCTCAACACCGCGCTCAGATAATGCCTTGGCAAACTCAAGAACGCCAGTCTTGTCTGATACTGAGATTAAAGCTCTCTTCACAGGACGTATTACATCCATTACTTTTGCTCCAAAGATCTATTGATTAGTAATGTGGGACTGATTGAGTTAAGTGTTCGTTGGTAAAGACCAATGATGTTCATACGCTTAGGCGTTTATGAACTCTTTGAATCAACCGTCCTAGAAAGTCTTAGTTGCATGCAATAGAAATTGCAATTCCAAGTACTAGCAACCTAAGCTTCCTAACTAAAAGTGCGGCTATTTTAGCATGTCAACTTAGTAAGGTTAGCAAACTAAGGAAAAAAGCTGTCATTCATTATAAATAGCCTAAATAAGCGATAGATATAAAATCATATCCAGCCTAACTTTGCTGCATTAGGACGCATAAGTCATAAGCTAAATTTATAAGAGACCATATCTTTGGCAAGTTGTCTTTTACACATTATTGGTAACGTTAACGTCATACGCCACCACAAAAGTTAATGAGCCATTAATGTCTGATGCTGCTAATGGGCCACAAAAAGAGTTAGTAAGCTTGAGTTTAGTAAGTCATAAAGGCTACTAGCTCATCATTTGCCTGTGCCTAAGGGCGGCATCGCATTTGTTTGGTAAATGGTTGCCTTCGTGAGAAACGGTTATCTAGCATTAGTATGGCTTGCTCTAGATGGTTCGATGCTTGAAAGCTTGATTATGGTTGATGATTTACTAGATGTGCACTTATCAAGAGCGCTAGCTAGAAGTGGCTTGGCTGCCATCTTATAGCTGATATTGCCACTTAACTTTGTGACAAAAGGAGTATAAATCAGGGTTTTGTGGTTATGGCTGTCTACTTTATTAGCTTTTGAGGTCGTATAGGTTCATTTTGGCACTACTAATGCTGTTTTTGTAAATAAACGTGATATATAAGCCATTTTGAAAAATCGCCATATAACACAGCTTTTATAGTTTTTGTGAGACTTTCTACTCTAGTTGAACACTAAGATTTAACGTTGTGAGCTATAGCTCAAAAATCATCGCAAAGCACGGTCCTATAAGGAAAGAGCAAGCAAATTTCAAGTAGCGAAAAGCAAAAAAATTTTTGTGCAAAAACTTAGAGAGTAAAAATGGCTCTTTGAGTGCTTATAAACCTGATATATATGCGGTTTTATTTTTAAAATGGCGGTTTTAAGCGCATCTTAAAGATATGACGAAAGCCGCTATTTACGCCATTTGTGAAAAAATCTTGTTGATATCTTATGATTTATGTGGTGAAATCTATCTCAATTCAGGTCCACCGTAATTTCACGATATGACCTATGTCTGATTGAAAGGATACATTCTTTATGAACAAGTCTGCACTTATCGAGCAAATCGCAAAGCGCTCTGAGTTACCAATTAGTCAATCTCGTAAGGCTTTAGATGCTATCTTAGAGTCCATCACCGAGGCCTTAAGCAACGGCGATCGTGTTCAATTAGTCGGCTTTGGCACTTTCAAGGTAACCGATCGTAAGTCCCGCGAGGGCCGTAACCCTAAGACTGGTGAGGTTATCCAGATTCCTGCTTCCAAGACTCCATCTTTCACCGCTGGTGCTGAGTTAAAGAAGTCAGTAAACGGTCGTGACTAATCACTCGATTCTGTAAGAATTGTTTGATTAAGAAAAGGCAGGCAACCATAGTTTGGAAGCTTGCCTTTTTTGTTTTTGGCAACCTCATAAACAGCATCACCAATACCAAACTCAAATTAACTGCCATTGATCGTCAAGTCCATCCGAGCTATAGCCTCTAAAGCCTCTTCACTTCAACCAATCCAATCCAATCCAATCCAATCCAATCCAATCCAATCCAATCCAATCCAATCCAATCCAATCCCATCTTTTGCTGCAAAGTAGCTTTGGCCTAATCACATTGCCAATGAAACTGCATCTTTGTTGAGCAGTTCTTAACAGACACTTAGCTAAATCATGACAAGTAATCGATATGCAATGCTCATCTTTGCTCACTTGGCTCATGCCCACCTTTGCTTGTTTGTCTCATGTTCATCATTTTTTTTTTGGCTTAAGATGAAGTATTGAGATACTTAAGTTTTGCTAATCTCATTAAGTAGTCATTAAACATTTGCCCCGTGTTCGTGCAAAAGTCATCATAGACCGTAAAAAGAAACTACGTAATAGTTTGGATCTGTGATGTTGGTCAGTTTAGAAAGCTACTTAGATGATGAGAAAGCGTCTCAATAGACTTAAAATATAAAGATGTGTCTATCCAAGAAACTAAAGCATAGGCTTAGCTATACGTTGCTATGGTTTAGTGAGGATTGAGACGTGCTGTAGCTGCAGCTGTAGCGATGAAAGAGCGAAGTTAAGACTGCTACAAAACTCTTTGTTTGCATTAAGTGTGATAATTCATTAACACTGAGCTATGCTAGACAAAAAGTTCTCGTTGGTTTCTACGAAGGGTTAAGGATAATAATATGGCAATTCATGAGCGTGCCGGCACTAAGGCTTTAGACTCAGACCTGGTTAATGTTCCACGTCTGATGGCGGCTTACTACTATAACCGTCCAAACCTCGATAATCCTGATGAGCTTGTAAGCTTTGGTACCTCTGGTCACCGTGGCACTTCATTAAATGGTTCCTTTACCGAGTCCCACATTTTAGCCATCTCTCAAGCTATCGCTGAGTACCGCGCAAAAGAGAACATCTGTGGTCCTCTGTTCTTAGGTAAAGACACCCACGCTTTATCTGAGGCTGCTTTAGTATCTGCAGTAGAAGTATTAGGCGCTAACGGCGTTGAGGTTCGTATCGAGAAAGATAACGGCTATACCCCAACCCCAACTATTTCCCACGCTATCTTAAGCTACAACCGTGGTAAGAGCGGTTCTGCTTTAGGTGACGGTATCGTTATCACTCCATCCCACAACCCACCAACTGATGGTGGCTTTAAGTACAACCCAACTGATGGTGGCCCAGCTGGTACCGACATTACCTCATGGGTACAGGATCGTGCTAACGACATTATGCGTGCTGGTCTTAAGGACGTTAAGCGTGTTCCTTATGAGCAGGCATTAAAGCTTCCTAATGTGCAAGAGCACGATATGATGACTGACTATGTCAATGATTTAGACTCAGTTATCAATCTCGAAGCTATCTCCTCAGCTGGTCTTAAGATTGGTGTAGATCCATTAGGTGGTTCAGGCCTGTACTTCTGGGATCGCATTGCTGATAAGTACAAGCTCAATATTAAGGTTGTTAACTACAAGGTTGATCCAACCTTCTCATTCATGTGCTTAGATAAGGATGGCAAGATTCGTATGGACTGCTCTAGCCCATATGCAATGGCCGGTCTGATTGCTCTTAAGGATAACTTTGATATTGCATTTGGTAACGATCCTGACTATGACCGTCATGGTATTGTTTGCCACTCCGGCCTCATGAATCCAAATCACTATCTGTCAGCAGCTATTAACTACATCTACACCCACCGTGACAACTGGCCAAAGGATGCTATGGTTGGTAAGACTGTAGTTTCATCCTCCATGATGAACCGTGTTGCTGAAGGCTTAGGCCGCAAGGCTTTTGAAGTTCCAGTAGGCTTCAAGTGGTTCGTACAGGGTCTTTTCGACAAGTCCTTAGCATGGGGCTGTGAGGAGTCTGCAGGTGCATCATTCTTACGTAAGGATGGTTCTGTATGGACTACGGATAAGGACGGTATGATTGCATCTCTGCTCTCAGCTGAAATTCTTGCTGTAACAGGCAAGGATCCATCAGAGCACTACAATGCCTTAACTGAGAAGTATGGTAAGCCTTTATACAACCGTGTAGACGCTCCTGCTAACTCTAAGCAAAAGGCTGTCTTAAAGAAGCTTGATCCATCCGCTGTTGAGGCATCCACATTAGCAGGTGAGCCAATCTTAGAGAAGCTCACTAGAGCCTCTGGCAATAACGCTGAGTTTGGTGGCCTCAAGGTGGTTACTGAGAACGGCTGGTTTGCTGCTCGCCCATCTGGCACCGAGAACATCTACAAGATCTATATGGAATCCTTCAAGGGTGAGGACCACTTAAAGAAGATCAAAGAGGAAGCTTCAACCATCGTTGATGCTGCCTTAAAGAAGGCTGGTGCCTAATTAACGTTCTAAACTAGACATGAAGGTAAGTAGCTTACGTGCTACTTGCCTATATAAGCCTCGCATTTGCGGGGCTTTTTGCGTTTATGGCCGTTTGGCTTTGAGATCACTACATGCAGTGCGCTCAATTGTGCCTAGCATTGCTACATAACTTTGTCTTACTTACCCATTACACATTGCGTGGATGCATTCAATTTTTAAGCTTTAACAAACTCATGCGGCAGCGAAAGATAAGAACCAATGAGTAGTAGTTTTTGTAGTGGGCTTTATGCTAGTTGGTGGCGAGCAGATTCGTGGCTAAATTTAGGCCTTGGTGCACGAATGAAAAGTGGAATCTTGTGTGTACTGAGGGCAAAATGGCACTTCAAGAACAGTAGATAAACTGATGCTTGGTATGGAGTGTGGGGAAAAGAGGGGATTGTAGTAGAACATTAAACACAAACTCCCATAACCATTTGTAGTCAAATGTAGGGAGTTTTGTTTGGTCTACTCATACAGGATCTAGCCAATCTATCTAGTGCCGGTTTTAGCTGCATTGCACTTGTAGCTAAAGGGTAGATAAATCGAAGCTTTAACCGCGATATGTTGAGAATGTTGTGATTCATTCTCGAGGTGTGCAACTAAGCTTAGACGCTTAGCTTTCATATCATTTGCCTGTTTCAGAGCATAGTGCTTTGTACAAGCTTAAACAAGTGGGCATAAAGCCTTTTGCTAAAATTATTCGTCGTTGTTGGTTTGCTCACTGTCTGGCTTTAATACGAAGCACAGGGAAGAAGCAACAACACACAGAACAAATAAAGCAGCAAAAGCAGTAATCATATTAAGGGGTTCTCCAGCTGCTTATGTTTCAAGCAGCATTGTACTTGTTAGTAGCACTTTGGTAAGGATACTTAAGTACGTCAGGTGTTAAAGCAAAGCAAAACTCTTCACAACTATCATCTAGCATTACCTGAGTTTAGGAGACTCTCGCCACAAGAGTTCAAATGCTAAAACGAGGTGCATCAAGTTAAGGCCTTTAAAAGCAAAAAGCATCCTATGCTGGCTCTTGTTGTAGAGCCTGCCTCATAACAAACCTTAAACAGGGTTTAAAAGAATGAGTAGAGACGAGATAGGGCGACTTGATGGTCGTAAATAAGTTTTAAGTGTTTCGCCACATAAGTGGTTTCACGTTGTTAGACCATATTTTGGCTGAAAGTTTCCCAAAATCAGCAAAAAAAGTGGCAAAAACTTTAAAAAGTATGAACTTTGTCACTGGTATAGTTTTTTAACTATCAGGTGTGCGGGGGGTAATATTGTATCTAGATTGTCTAAAACTGTTGTAACTAGAATTAAATTCTTTTAAGTCAATATCGCATCTTTTGCTAATGATATGTGTATCTATGATTTGACTTATAAGAGAGTTACAAAGTAACAGTCGAACTTTGTAAATGTGTCAGTTTGGTGCAGTGCGTGAAACGTAAATCCAATGCGTTTCTCCGATATGACTGTGCTTTTCGTATATTTACTAGATATGACTTAAGCGTATCTAAAAATTGAGTTACACGTAGAAAGGGGCAATTCCATCGCAACTATGCAAAATACACATGCAACTTGTCAAAAATGAGCCAAAGACTAGATACTCTGTATATCTATGCATAGATACGATGTTAATAGTTTACATTTGCGCTTCATTTACATGTTTCAATCAGATCATGAATGCAACGGCATTAGAATGTTTTGATGTGATAGTAATACATAGGAAACTTAGTAGTTTTATAAGCAAAGCTACAACATAGTAGCTCGACAGATCTGCTAGGTCTGAAACCTACAGATAAGAGCCAGATAACAGTTTCTTTGCTGTTTACAAACTGATGGTATATGGGGCGATGCTAATGTTACTTAGTTTCAATAAAACATACGAATAATGCGCAAAGGCTGCAGCAGAGCGTGAGTGGATCTAGTGGTAAGGATCATCGTTGTATGGGTGGGTAGCAGGATCGCAAAGTTCATTTGATGCGGCTAAAGGATCATAAGATCACAGTTCAAGCATTCAATGGGTAAGGCCGCAATTTAGCGTTTTTTGTTGGTAGATGTAAGTTTTGACCGTCTCAAGTTACAAGCGGCAAGTTATGCCATCTCATGTACATAAGAATAAAGATGGCTTGTTTATAGGTTTTTGAGGGGATCACTGCGGCACAGTGGGCTTAAAGGTGGTGTGTGCTTGATGGCATGATCAAAAGATCACGTGTGCATAAGCTGCGTCCTTAGTAATACCTGATGTTTTTATAAATAGCTTATTTATCGGGTTTGTTGCTTTGTATTTGCATTACTTGAGATCGTTATGTTTTGGTATCTAGCCTTATAGATTTTTGCGTTAAATAAGCCATTCTTAATGGCATGAGTGTTGCACAAGACTATCTATAGTTTTGGTTAAAAACAGGCCAGAAAGCTATAGCTGCTCAAGTTTTTGTATGTGGCAGTGATGGCCTGATTGAGGTTTATCATGCAGACTCAGAATTTACACAATCAGAATGCTCAAGCAACTGCTGATTTAGCTAAGAAAGGTTCTAAAGAGAATCCTTACGATCGCCTTATGTCTCAGGGCGACGATTCCGTTGCCGCTAAGTTTTCTAATGTGCTTTCTACCCTCAAGACTCGTATGTCTGGTGGTGTGCTCTCAAATACTGAGCAAAAGAACGTCAGCATGGTTAAGGATATTTCTGCATCGCAAAAAGACTCTATGGATGCTGCCTCTAAGGACTTCCAAAAGCGTCTAGATGACGAGGAAGAGGAGAAGAAGAGCCGCAATCGTAAGCTCGCTGATGACCGTGAGCGCATGATGAGTCTTAATGCTGAGGCTGCTGAAATTGCCTCAATGACTCGTATGGATATTGCCGCTGAGGCTCAGACTAAACAGTCTCAGAATAATGCTGACATGCTCGAAGAGAAGGCAGAACAAACCAAAACTATGCGCCCTTCTGACATTCTTGCATCAGCATTCTCCCGTAGTGGTTCAGCCTCTGCATCAACCTCTAGCTCATCTGTAAGCAACAGTGTTGCTGCTTCTGTAGGTGGCAGTTCAGTTGCTTCTACTTCTGTTGGTGGCGCTGTATCTGGTACTCAGGGCGCTGCAAGTACAACCACATCTACTGCTCAGGGTGAGTCAGCTGGTATGGGATCACAAAACAGTGGTTCTTCATTTGCAAGTTCTTCATCTGCAGTAGGTTATGGCACTGATGAGATGACCGAGTCAGCTCAGGCTGCTCAGAAGATGATGGATATTGAGGGTGTAGAGACTGACGAAAAGATCAGTCAAACTCTTCAGGATCGCAGCCGTCGTCAAGAGTCTGAAATTCGTAATGCTCAGAACGTTGAGGCAGACAACAAGGCTCGTGAGATCAACAAGCTCAACAATCAAGAATTACGTCAGAACTTAGATGTTCTTGCACGTGAGACCAATGTGAGCAAGTTAAGCCTGCAAATGTCCAACCCACAGACCATGGCCCAAGAGCGTCGTGATGCTCAGGCTCTCAATGGTCTGCCAACCTCACGTGATAACACCAATTCATTAACTGCAAGTGCTCAATCAAGCAACACTCTCTTAAACTCCTTAAATGGTGTTGCTGATGACGCAGCTGCAGCTGGTATGACTTTAAGCGGCGCTTCAAGCGCTTCTGCTGCAGCTAAGGCAGATGCAAAGCCTACTGCTTCGCAAAATGTTTTAGCTCAGAATCGTGTTAACGCAGTTGGTGAAGAGTCAGACTCTCAAACTCTGATTAAGAATGCTAACAAGGCTCGCTTAAGCCATGGTGCTGAGGCTGAAGGTTCACGCGCTGCATTAGCTAACAAGGGTGTAAGATCCACTGCAGATGCTCAGCAATCACAAAACGCAGCTAATGCCGCTGGAACAGCTAAGAACTCTCAAACTGTTAATCAGCGTACTCAAGCTAACTTATCTGAGCTCGCTCGTCACTCATCTTCAGATGCCTCAAAGGTGTTAAACGGCGGTGATGAGGTATTAAAGAATGTTAAGGATGTAACTACCTCAAACGAGTCAGGCAAGACTAACAATGCTCAAGAGGCTCTGTTACGTTTAGCTACTGCACAACAAAATGACAAGAGTGCAGCTGCTAAGTTAATGGCTGAGGCTCAGGCCCGTAATAGCCTGCTCTCTGATGAGGCTCTTAAGAGTGATGCAACTCGTTCCGAGACTGTAAACCAGGCACTTAACTCCTTAAAATCTGGCATCAAGGGCTTAAGCTCAACTGCTCAGAGCACCACTTATTCACAAAGCTCACTCTTTGCCTCTATGTTTGGTGATGGTGAAGGCGTTGCAGCTTTATCAGATAGCGATGGTGCATCTACTGAGTTTGGCTCAAGCGATAGTTCAGAGCAAGACGCTGCATTTGCAGGCATGGCATCAAGTCAACAAGCTCAAGCAACTGACGGTGCAAAAGAAGCTGTTCCTGCTCATATGACTCGCTTTGCGTTTACTGGATCAGAGGATACTGACGCATCTGAGATTCACGAGCGCGTCATGCAGATGGCTGCACGTAATATGAAGCAGCTTTCAATGGAGTTAAGCCCTAATGAGATGGGCAAGATGAAGATTTCTATTGAGCTTAGCGATAATAATGATGCGGTGTCTGTTTCTTTAGCAGCTGCTAATCCACAAACCCGTGCAATCTTAGAAAAGGCGCTGCCAAAGCTTAAGGAAATCTTATCTCAGCAGAACATTAAGACTGATGCCTCAGTAAGTGACTTAGATGAGTCCGAGGTAGAGGTTGCAAATGTTGTAGCAAACAATCGTCCATCAGCTGCAGCAGTAACTAAGGCTGCATCTTCACAGCGTCATAGTGTCAATGTCGCAACTGACGATGTAAGTGTTGATGCTTTAATTGCTAATGCACGTTCTTTGTCTGATGACGACAAAGCAGCTATTCAAGGCATCGTAGATGACAATTCTTCTATGGATTTAAGCTCTGCAAACCGCGAATTATCAAGCTTTGCTAAGCGTGGTACAGTCGTTGCAAGAGGTTAAGAGCCGGCTTCAATTGCTGATAATTTGACAGCGCCGGCTGGGCGCGTATCGTCAAGGAACCATACGTCCTAACCCACAGAAGTAATAAACTGTGGGAAAACAGACACTCCTTACAATAAATTTGACTGTGAGGAGTTTTTGTTAGCCCAGCCGATAGTCAGTCTAGTGTCATCAATGTAAGCTTGGTAAGAATAATTTTACATAAGAGCAGCTTAAGACCAGACTGACTTTAGATCCTTCCTAAGTCCTTCTCAAAGTTAGTGCAACACATCAAAAATGTGTCAGCGCTTTTGACATCACGGACACGCAGCATCTTAAGTCAATAAGTCGCGTATTCATCAGGAATTATTAATCCTGAATATACCGAATCAAGCGTAATGAGGCTACGAAAACCTATCTTTTGCATAGGTATGCGCAGTTTACCCTTGGATTTAGCCTCCTCTTGTGTGCCATAATAGACTATTCAACGTAGCTTTTAGACAGTCATACGGAGAGAGGAACATGTCAGATACAGATGATGACTTAAGCACACGCGGCGGTAAATCAAGAAAGAAGCTGATGCTCATGATCGCTTTCGTCGTCTTATTTATCTTAGGCGTCGGCGGCTATGGTGCTTATGCTTACTTACAGAATTTATGGCCTTTCCCAGCCCCTGAAGAAGAGAGTGCTGTGGATATTGCAGGCCAAGCTGGCACTAGCACTAGTGCTGATTTTTCTGATCAGTACATCCGCTTCGAGACTGCATTCACATTCAACCTCCCAGGCAAGACCAAGCGTGGTCACATGGTTCAGGTTGACCCGGTTCTCGTTGTTCACGGCAGTGCAAATGCAGCTTTAGCTCAACAGCATTTACCTCTCATTAGCTCCACCATCTCAGAGATCTGCTCACAGCAGGACTTTGAAAGCCTTGCAAGCCCATCTGGCAGACAGCGTTTCAAGCGCCTGCTTTTAGACGGCATTAGAACCAAGCTTACAGGTGTAGTTAACCAGCCATTAGTAGAGCAAGTACTCTTTACAAACTTTGTAATGCAGTAACTTTGGGGAATTGATTAGGTATGACTGAGTTTTTAACGCAGGATGAGATCGACGCTCTTCTCCACGGAGCTGATGATGTAGAGCCGGATCAGTTTGACGAAGGTGGCCAAGGTGTCAAACCGTTCGACTTCGGTTCACAAGAGCGCATTGTTCGTGGTCGTATGCCAACCTTAGAGTTGGTAGATGAGCGTTTTGCTCGTCACATGCGTATCAGTCTCTTTAACATGATGCGTCACTCGGCTGAGGTAACTTGGATCGGCGTCAAAATGATGAAGTTTGGTGAGTATGTACAGACTCTGTACGTGCCTACCTCTCTTAACATGGTGCGCTTCCGTCCATTAAAAGGTACTGCCTTAGTTACTTTAGAAGCTCGTTTAGTGTTCATTCTTGTAGAGAACTTCTTTGGTGGCGAAGGTCGTTTCCGTGCCAAGATTGAAGGTCGTGAATTTACACCAACCGAGCGTCGTATCATTCAAAAGCTCCTTAAGATGGTGTTTGAGGACTATAAGGAAGCTTGGGCTCCAGTTATGGACGTGGAGTTTGAGTACCTTGACTCCGAAGTTAACCCTGCAATGGCTAACATCGTGTCACCATCCGAGATGCTCGTAGTTAACCAGTTCCACATCGACTTAGATGGTGGTGGCGGTGATATGCATATCGCCTTCCCATACTCTATGATCGAGCCAATTCGGGAACTGCTTGACGCTGGTGTGCAGTCAGATAAGGGCGATACTGACGTTCGTTGGAACAAGGCATTAAGAGAAGAAGTTATGGACGTGCAAGTTGATATGCGCGTTAAGATGCTCGATCTCGTATTAAGCCTTGGCCAGGTAATGGATTTAAAGGTAGGCGACGTGCTTAACGTTGATATGCCTGATAATCTGCTCGTCTATATCGAAGACTTACCTAGCTACCACGCAAAACTTGGTCGCACCAAGGAAAAACTGGCTATCAAGATTTCTGATATCCTCAAGCGTCCACCATCAATGAAGAGCGATCTTTCATTCCTCAAGGGTTCTGGTATCTCTATTGAGGATGATGATGACCTTGAAGAGTTTGATGACGACTAATGCTTTCTATCTAGCAGCCTAGTTATATAAGAGTAAATCATTAAGGCAGCTAGATAGTTTTACGGCACTGTAAATGTGGCGTAACTTAAGCATTAGACAGATTAAATAACCGACGCTAGGTGCTGTTAAGAACAGCAAGCGTTTTTCAAGCAAAACTAACTTAACAGCACGCATTGGCGCTGCTCATAACGGAGAGATCCATAAGATGTCGGATTTGGATAATACAGATTGGGCCGACGGCTTACCATCAACCGATGGTATGGAGGACATGAACACCGCCGAGCTTGAAACTTTTGACGATCCTAGTAAGAGCAAAGCTCCGCTATCTCGTGAAGAGCGAAAGAAGTTAGACGCGATTTTAGATATTCCTGTAACCATTACTATGGAAGTAGGCCACGCCAAGATTTCCATTCGTAACCTGTTACAGTTAAACCAAGGCTCTGTTATTGAGCTTGAGCGTCTGGCAGGCGAACCTTTAGATGTTCTCGTGAACGGTACCTTAATTGCCCACGGTGAAGTTGTGGTAGTTAACGATAAGTTCGGTATCCGTCTCACCGATGTTATCAGCCAGGTTGAGCGTATCAAGAAACTCCAGTAATCGCTGGTTTGTTTCAGTGCAAAGCCCATTGCGCAGATCTACTGCCATTGGGCTTTTTGCTTGATAGGCCTCCAACTATTGCACTTTTGTGCCCGCTAGTACTTAAAGGCTATTGTCATTAGGTATATAGTGCTTGCAATGCTAAACATCTCTAAGCATTGTCTTACTTCAATTGCTTTTAATCTATTTGATCCTGAAAGGTGGTGCCCATGCGTACAGCACATTCGTATACATCTGCCGTCAGAGGCTTTTTAAATCAGGATCTGTATATCTTAAAACCCATTTCTTTCAAGCAAGTTACCAAGGCATCTTGTTTTTTCTTTGCACTTACTTGCTCATCTTTTGCCCTCTTTAGCTCATCGCAAGTCTTAGCACAAGGCACTAGTGCTGCAACTGAAGTTGCCGCTAATGATAATGCTGCAGCAAAGCAAGCCGCACCACAGCAAACGGTACCACAAACTGCACAGCATGCAACAGCTGCAGCTAAGAGAGCAGAGGCAGCTGCAACAGCTAATGCACAAGCAGCATCAGACAATGACAAAGCTGTAGCTGATAGCGCTGAGCAAAATACTGTTAAAGTAGCTGTTGACCAAACTAAGAATGATCAAAAGCCGCAGGTGGTTGACCTTGAGTTTAACGAAACTGCTGCCGCTGATGATGCCATCATGGCTGAACATGCCACTGCAGCTCTTGCAGATGAAGCTCAAAGTAACGAATTACAACCATCGGCACAGGATAAAGCTTCTGCTGTTGAAAAGTTCAATGCTTTTGCTGCCGACCGTCCAAAAAGATCTGGCTCATTAGCTGAAGGTGGCTTAAATACCACCTCAGGTATTATTCAGTGGTTACTTTCTACCATCGCTGTTTTAGGCATTATCTTTATCCTAGCTTTCTTAATTAAGAAGTCACGCTTTGTACAAAGATCTGGTAGCTCCATTCGTCTTGAGACTCAGATGGCACTTGGTCCAAAAGAGCGTATTGTGCAAGTACGCGTTGGTGACCGTCATCTGTTACTCGGTGTAACTCCAAGTAACATCAATCTAATTTTAGAGCTAGATAATGACTCACAAAAAGAGGCTAAAGCAGCCAAAGCCGCAGCATCTAAGGAAATAAGCGAGTCATATGAAGATGATGACTCTGATTATTTAGATGAGGAGCTCTATACAAAGACTTTTAAGAGCAGCGAGACAAAATTAGCATCCAAGGATATCACCGAGGCAAAAATTAAAGCTCAGGCAGCTCGTAAAGTAGCAGCCCGTGCCACCTCCAATCTAACCATGATGCCTGATGATGATGTTTTACATGAAAGAGCTTCACGTCTAAAGCATGCAATGCGTCATATTGGTATGGACGAGCAGGGCAGTGGAGAACTACCTAGTGTCGAAAAGACATCAGTAGTTTTTTCAGAAAAGGCCGCTGCATCCGATGCAAGCACCAATAGTGCAGTAGATAACAATGCTATTAGTGCTCAAAGCTCTACAGCCGATGGCGAGATTAATGGCAGCTCAGCACACAGTGACTCATGTATGACTGATGCAAAAGCCAACACTCACTCAGATGCTGAAAAGCTATCCGATGCAATTACTGCCGCTGTTGGCGATGCATCCGAGCAAGCTGACGTGAGCGAGCTTAGGCAAGCACAAGCTGAGCAAGCCGATACAGCGCAAGCCGATGCTGCTAAAGCTGGCGATGATGGCACGCAAGCCGATGCTGTACAGGATGATAAGCTCGATTGTGATGAGCAGCCTGCAGCAGACAGTGCATCTAATGAGGGCAATACTGTTACCTCTAGCGATTCAGTGTCGGCTCTCGTTAAAGATAAGATCGCAGCCAAAGATGAAACTGTTCCTGTAGCTGATGGTTCTACTGGCGTAACCTGGGTCGATCATGGGCACAATGATGATGCAGAGGATGAGCAAAAGAGTAATGATCATGCTCATGGTGATGCACACTCATCTATGGCTGATGCTGACTCTAGAACGTCTAAAGCCGATCCTAAAGGCGAAGAGTTTGCGAAGATTTTTGCTAAGGCTTATGCTGAGGGCAAAGAACGTTTCGATGAGCTGAGTGAAACTGAGGCCGGCCGTGATATCATGGCTGCCGATTCAGATGTATCTGATGATGCTTCTGATAAGAAAGATTCTAAATAGAAAGAAGATCTCTAGGATAGGATAATCTTGTAGACTTTCCTAGTGCACGGCTAAGAGTATGCTTGGCCTTTACACTAAAACCCGAGAGTAGTTTGTATGGTTAACCAGAACACAAGTAGTCTCAAAGCTGATCCGTATGCTCAGCTGCAGGGACTAAAGCGTCTTTTTATGATTGGCCTAACGTGGAGTGTTATTTCAGGTCTGATCTTGTATTTTTGCTCTGTAACACAGGCAGCAGATCTGGATATGACAGCTTTTACTGTAAAGACTAATCCAGATGGTACACAGGACTACTCTTTATCCTTGCAAGTAGTGATGCTCATGACTTTATTGAGCTTCCTACCATCGATTATTATCATGACAACTTCGTTTGTACGTATCATCATCGTGCTAGCGATTTTGCGTCAAGCCATGGGTCTGCAAACTTCCCCATCCAACCAGATTCTGGTGGGTTTAGCATTCTTCATGACTATCTACATCATGACCCCAGTTTTAAACTCCATCTACAATACCGCCATCGTGCCATATCTAAATGATCAGATGCAGGCTCGAGATGCGTTTGTAGTCGCCCAAAAGCCACTGCATGCTTTCATGCGTGAGCAGACTCGTATGTCTGATCTTAATGCTTTTATGGAGTACGCTGATGTACAAGTACAGACTCCAGAGGAAGTACCTTTACATGTACTGATTCCAGCATTCATCGTTTCAGAGCTCAAGACAGCCTTCCAAATTGGCTTCATGCTCTTCTTGCCTTTCTTGATTATTGACTTAGTTGTAGCGTCCATTCTGATGGCTATGGGTATGATGATGCTCTCGCCAATGATTGTGTCGTTGCCGTTCAAACTGATGCTCTTTGTGTTAGTTGACGGCTGGACTTTAATTATGGGATCGCTGCTCGCCTCTTACGGTATTGGTGTTCCCGCGTAAACAAAGCCGTTTAGAAGTTTAAAGGCAAATGCTTAATAAGATTCACGACTTTTGCGCTTTTCTCGGGTTTTACTTACAGCGCATGTCTTTATCTAACTTAAGCTCAGCTTCCTAAGTTACATTTGCATTGACTCAAAGTCTTATCATTCTTTGAGCAATGAAAGATAATTAATATGGGCTAACTCCACATAAGATAGAGTTAAGCTTATTTTTAATAAGCCAGCCCTTAACAAGAGGTGCCAGCCATGGAACCAGAGGTATTTGTTGACGTTGTCCGTCAGGCGTTAGGATTGGTTGCAGTACTAGTGACTGCCTCCATTTTGCCTTCTCTAGTAGTTGGTCTGATGGTGTCAGTTTTCCAAGCTGCAACTTCCATTAACGAACAAACCTTATCATTCTTACCTCGTCTGTTAGTTACTGTGCTTGGTCTGATGTGGGGCGCACACTGGGCTTTAACTAAGCTTATGGAGTTCTTCTTTGGACTTGTACACTCCATCCCGATGGTAGTGGGTTAATAAAGCTTAAAGCGCCATCCTTGGTCTGTTAATAGCCTGGATAGCGGATGATTTGAGTCCAATACTTAAGCTTAAGTAACAAGGGCATTAGGTTTTAATTGCAGCGGTGCTGACATGGGAATAAACTTTCTTGAGCCATTTATGCTCAACTCGATTGATTCCATCGTATGGCCATTGTGCCGTATTGGTGGTTTCTTGATGGCATTTATGACCTTCTCAGCCTCTACTGTACCTCGTATGGTAAGAGCACTGCTAGCTTTGGCTATGACAGTGTGCTTCTTGCCAAACATTCCGCCTATTGACACTGAGATCCAGTCTTTCTCTACTCTTGGCATCATTACCACCATCTCTCAGGTAATTATCGGTGCTGGTATTGGCTTTATCACGCAATATCTAGCTGCTACATTCGTGCTTGCAGGTCAGGCCATTGCCATGCAGACCGGTCTTGGTTTTGCCTCTTTAGTTGACCCTGTATCTGGTACCAATGCTCCAGTTGTAGGTCAGTTCTTTACCGTTTTAGCAACCTTAGTGTTCTTTGCAGTTGATGGTCATTTAGTGTTCATCAGATTGCTGTTATTAAGTTTTGAAACGCTGCCAATTGCCCCTGGTATCTTTACTCCACCAAGTTTAGAGGCCATCATATTCTTTGGCGCAACCATGTTCCAATGCGCACTTTCAACTTCGATTGCTGCTATTTGTGCGCTGTTAGTAGTTAACTTTACCTTCGGTGTTATGACCCGTGCTGCTCCTCAGTTAAACGTGTTCTCCTTAGGTTTTGCTATCTCCATGATCGTAGGTATTTCTGTACTCTTAGTAAGTTTGAACGCTTTCATGGCTAACTTCACTATCGCGATCAACTCTATCATGTCCTCAAGCTGTACTCTGATTGGTACAGACTGTGAAGGTATTTTCTAGCACATAAGCGCATCAAAAGAGCTGCAAACAACACCCCATTACTGATTGCGGCACTACATCAATTTCCTTGTTGTGCCGCCAATAACCACAGCAACGCACATGCTCGTCATGCCTATCAAGGCTATCGTATATAAAAGAGCTGCTATCAACGCATTGCAAGCTCTCTTTTGCCGTATCAGTGCCCTGCAGCTTAAGAGAGCAGTCCAATACCAGCATCTAAAGCTTGCAAGCATCATGATGCTCAGTAAGGACAGCACTATCTAAGAAGCATCAATAAGTGCTCGACTGTTTGGCCTTAAGCTAGCTGTGTCAACATTAGCTAATAGGAGCTTTGGGCAATAGTGCTGCTTGCCTTGGAGAAGAAGAGTAGGCTGTGAAGCAATGAAAAAGGCAGGGGGATTTTGTAGAGAGGTTTGATGATAGGTGGGGCTGTTAACCCCGCCTAATCGAAGAGCCGCTGAGGCGGTAGGGCCTAAGAAGAATAATTAGGCCAGAAGAGCATCATGCAAGGGCATGATGCTAAAGCTAATCTTAGTCGATTGAGCTGTCGTCGCCGCCTGAGCCGCCGCCAAAATCGTTTGCGCCCATCTCATCATCAGCGCCAACAGAGCACAGACGGTGCAGACGACGAGGCTGGATAACCTGCAGGTACTTCTTGAAGATCTTGGCATTAGGATCAGTGATAACTTCCTCAGAGTGCAGTTGATCTACGAAAGTCTGCTCAGTCTCATCGGCAGGCTTACGGATGCCCTGATGTAGCTCCATCATGGCGACACCGCACTGCTCTAAGATAGCGCTTTCACGGATGGAGAACTCACCTGAACGGCGGATGCCACGGGCAAAGTGTTGGAAATCGTTAAACTGCTTATCAGATTCAAAGCTCATAATCGAGTCCTTAAAAGTAACCGTATTTTGTGTTCTACAGCTGGCATTGGCAACAGGTGAACTACCGCAGAGCTTAAGCTCACGTAACAAGGATCACCAATTTGAAACACTCTATCTGCATCGACAAAGCTCTAGAGCTTGGACTGTGTCCCGGCCGCAGCGTAGTCGGCTGTGAAAATAGCGCTCTATTCTAATACAAAGCGTAAAAATTTGAAAGAAATCTGACATTTGAGCGCTTTTAGTTGAGCTCAAGAAGCATCAAAGAGCCTAAGTGCAAGCAAAACTAGTCACAATAGAAGCATCTTTCAATGGTTCTTGAATCCTTGTATGTGTCTATGATGCACGATTTTTCTTATGTAATCTGCGCTCATATCCTGATTTTCGTCAAAGATCACCTTTTAGAGCCAATAAAGATTGATAAAAGCACATGCAGCGCCGTGTGTGTAACCCCTTTTGAATTAAGATCAGCGCAACTGTATTCTGTGCTGTATTGATGGCATTGGTCGTATGTGGCGCTTGATGGTTTTTTACAAACTTAAAGTGCGATGATGGTGACCTTTTGTTAGATAGAGTTTGAGGGTTTTTGCGGCCTTTGCTACAATCGCTTGAGCAAGATAGGTAACTTAATTTTTCTAAGATACCTTAGGTTAGTTTTTGGCCTTTAAATTGGCTTTTAAACGCTTGTACATGGTCTTTTAGTAAGCCTCTAGCATTATGTTAGAAGCTTATGCTGATGGTTATAGACTTACGTAGATGAGTGTTAAATCAGGCTTGATGAGAGTCTATAAGAGACGAAATTTGGTCTTTTGAACTTAATAATTTGCACTTGCACTATTAAAGTCTGTAATATATCAGGATCATTAGCTTTTCTACAGCAGCTAACCTTAGCAATCAGTTGCGCTTAGATTGCTCTGCATGCACTTTCAGATGTGGTGAAATACACCAAGTCTCCAAAGAAACTGCGTCTTTGAGCATGTATGGCCATTCTTTGCGAAGAGTGGTGGTACTGCTAAGCTGTTCTTCGACAGCTTTCGTGCTCAAGATTATTTAAAGAGACTCTGAGTTTAACTGATTGCATGGTCGCTGCTGTTTATACTGGAGATGGCGATGGATTCTGTAGAGAAAATTCCACGCAACTTTATCACTGAAATCATTGATGCTGACCTTAAAGAAGGTCGTCATGATCATGTAGCTACCCGTTTTCCTCCAGAGCCAAACGGTTATCTGCACATCGGTCACTGCAAGAGCATTTGCTTAAACTTCGGTTTAGCACGTGATTACAACGGCACCTGTAACTTACGTTTTGATGACACCAATCCTGTTAAAGAGGATATGGAGTACATCAACTCAATTAAAGAAGACGTACAGTGGTTAGGCTTTAAGTGGAATGGTGAAGTACGCCATTCTTCTGACTACTTTGATCGTCTGTATGGCTATGCTGTTGAGCTCATTCACAAGGGCCTTGCTTATGTTGATGAACTCTCACCAGATGAGATTAGACAGTACCGTGGCACTTTAAAAGAGCCTGGTAAGCACAGCCCATATCGTGATCGCAGCCCTGAAGAAAACCTCAAGCTCTTTGAAAAGATGCGTGATGGTGGTTTTGAAGAGGGTAAGGCCTGCTTACGTGCCAAGATCGACATGGCATCACCATTTATGTGTATGCGTGATCCAGTGATCTATCGTATTCGTTATGCCGCTCATGCTATGACCGGTGACAAGTGGTGCATTTACCCAATGTACGACTTCACTCACTGTATCTCAGACGCCATCGAGGGCATCACTCACTCTATTTGTACTTTAGAGTTCCAAGACAACCGTCGTCTGTATGACTGGGTTTTAGAGAACATCACTATTGACTGCATGCCTCATCAGTATGAGATGAGCCGTTTAAACTTAGAGTACTCCATTACCTCTAAGCGTAAGCTCAACCTCTTAGTTACTGAGGGCTTTGTTGATGGTTGGGATGATCCACGTTTAACCACTATTTCTGGTTTACGTCGTCGTGGCTTTACCCCTGCATCATTAAGAGAGTTCTGCCGTCGTATTGGTGTTACTAAGCAAGACAATATCGTTGAGATGTCTGCTTTAGAGTCATGCATTCGTGAAGACTTAAATGCCAATGCACCTCGTGCTATGGCTGTATTACACCCAATTAAGCTCATCATTGATAACTATGGTGAAGAGGGTGTAACTGCTACATCATTTACTGTTCCAAACCACCCAGACAAGCCAGAGCTTGGTTCTCGTGAAGTAAGCTTCTCTCGTGAGTTATTCATCGATGAGGCTGATTTCCGTGAAGAGGCCAACAAGCAGTACAAGCGCTTAAAGCTTGGTGGTACTGTACGTCTGCGTCATGGCTACATCATCAAGGCCACCTCCTGTGAAAAGGACGTTAATGGCAATGTAGTTTGTGTACACGCACAAGCAATTCCAAACTCAGTGGGTTGTGATGTTGAAGGCGTTAAGGCAAAGGGTGTTATTCACTTTGTTGATGCCAACAATTACTATGACGGCAAGGTAATGATGTACCAGCGTCTGTTCACTGTACCTAACCCAGGTGCAGAGGATGACATCACCTCAGTTGTAGATTCACACTCTGTTGAAGTAATTGAGCATGCTGCTTTAGAAGCTTCTTTAAAGAGTGCTAAAGTTGGAGATAGCTTCCAGTTTGAGCGTGAGGGCTATTTCTGCGTTGATTCTAAGCATTCTGCCGAGAATCAGCCTGTATTCAATTTAACCGTTGCCTTACGTGAGACCAAGAAGGTTCAGGCATAGTTAGTAGGAGATAATCATGTCAGATAATACTGATGCATTTGAGAAGAATACCGATCCTCTCGCTCCACCTCCTGGTTCAGATTACGAAGTTCCATTTATCTTCCACTCTGACTCACCATTAGAGCGCGCTTTTGATAAGGCTGAGCACTGGGTCAAGATGGGCGTTCGTCCAAACCACATTTTCTTAGACGATCGCAACATTTCAGTAATCAACTTCCACAAGATCATGCGTGATCCACTCTTAGCTCAGGCTGGTGTTGAGCGCTTTGTAGACTTCCGTTGCTCTCTGACCTTATCTGAGACTGACGTAGATGCAGTATTCTCATCAGTTTGTTACTACGAGCCAGATTGCGAGCCGGTCTTCATCAATCAGTACGATCCAGAGTTAAGCTCCATTAAGGAAGTACTGAACATGGTAGCTGAGAACCTCTTCAACTACTTAAAGAAGCCACTGCTCCGTCCAGGTTTAGGTGACTAATAAGATCTACTAAAGCTAGCAGCATTACTATTGCTGCCAAAGCTTAAGTACATTAAAAGGGCTGCTAAATACCTTTCAAGGCGTTTAGCAGCCCTTTTGCATTGGTACATGCCAATAAGATTTAAAAGCGATAATGTGAACACTTGCTTTTGCAAAGTGGGTGCATTTGTAAAGATGCACTTTGCCCAAAAGGCCATTTACACTCGCGCTATTTACGCAAAGAGCCAATTACTTAAAGGGCCATTGTTAAAGTGCCAGTTAGTCCAAGACGCACAAGAGTCTAATAATGAAAGAATGGAGCTGGACACTCCCCTTAGATGGGCCTTTTGATGCTATGCAGTGGGATATTTTGTGGGCTAGGCTTGGATAGTTTTGTTTGAGAGGTGTAAATGTAGGTAGCTAAAGCTCTTTCGTTAGATAAATTTTTGGTCGTTGATAGCGCATTAGTTAAGAATGCATTAAAATACGTGATTGCTATAGCTTACACTTCATCCTATTTACTAAGACAGGGCTCATTTAGTGAGCTAAAGTATTAGGATGTTTTAGCTAGAAACTATACTTCTAGTAGACAATGTCTAGCTATCTCGGCACTAGCTGAGAATAAGTTAAATCCATCCCCGTTGACCTAGTTTAGGTTTTGGAGAATTAAGATTGTTCGGTACCAAGATTAAGACCATCGCCATGGCATTTACTGTTGGCGGCACTGCCACTTTACTGTCTGCTTGCGGAGCCATTGACGAAACTTGGGAGTATGTCTCAACCGATAACTCGCTGAGAACTCCTACAGGTTACTATGAGCATGCCCATGCTGTAGAGGCTGAGGATCCTATGAAGGTTCCTGCTGCCTTATCTACTCCATATACCGACAAGTCATTAGATATTGCCAATGTTGCTGCAACTCCAGAGAGCCGCTATATGGTTGGCGAGGTCATGGATGTTCGTCCACCTGTAGTATCCCGCGTAAATGAGTTAGGTGTTGATATCCGTAATCAGGATAATGCCGCCTTAGTTTGGTTCTTACCTTATGGCAACATGAATGTAAGAACAACTAACGACGCATGGCAGTACTTAGGTGCAGCTTTAGATTACTTAAAGATTCCAGTAGCTGAAGTACGTGCAGATCAGATGTTGCTTGCTACTGCTAGCAAGACCTACAACGATTATGGTCAGGTATACAACGAGAGCATTGATGATGACAATGCTAAGTTTAACCAGATCTACACCGTACGCGTGGTTTCATCAAACCAAGGTACAGTTGGTCTGTTAATTACCTTAGTTAACTCTGTTTCTGATGCTAAAGGCAGCAGCGCCATTTTAAATTCACGTCAGAAGCGCAGCTTTACCACTGGTTTTGCTAACGAGCTTATCAGTGCCTTAGCTCTGCAGCAGCGTACTTTCCAGGCTATTCCTGACTATATTGAGCCTGTTTTAGGCCGTGATAACAACAATCAGGACGCTATCATTGTTAATGCCCCATACGAGGCAGTTTGGAATGTAATGCGTGGCGTACTCTCACAGTATGGCATGGAGATTAATGAGTACTCAGTATCTCGTTCTTCCATCACATTCACTTTAGAAGAGGAAGATGCTGATTTCTATACCTCACAAGGTATTCGTCCATTTGGCCTTGAGTCCAACAAATACATCGTACGAATTGCAGTTGCAGGCAACCACTCTGTGCTGACCTTCTACGATGAGGATGATAAGCCTTTAAGCGGTGTTCAGGTTGCAACCTTATACAATGGCTTCTCTGCAGCCATAGTCAAAGAGTTTGCTGCATACAAGAGCGAAGGTGCTAATTATCTTGCCAAATTCGCTGACGAGGATTAAAATCAACAAGCCTGATAGATATCTGATCGGGCACGTTGTTTGAGCCTTGATGAGCTAACAAAACTTCTTGTTATTTCTCATGGCAATAGGTGGGAAACTACCTTGGTTATCAGTACATGGTGAAATTGATAACCCTACCCGCAGCATGTGGGAAAGTAAGGCCTCTGCAAATTTTGCAAATCTTTAATATGATAAGCGGCTTTTTGCAGTAGGAACAGAGAGGGAGCATTAGCTTCCTAAAGCCGCTAGACCATAGGTTTAGTGGATAACATACTACTTTTTTGGGATTACTCAAAATGGAAAAGAAACAGGAACTCTATCGCGGCAAGGCAAAGTCTGTATACGAGACTGAAGATCCAAATCACTACATCATGCTGTTCCGCGATGATACCTCCGCTTTTGATGGCAAGATTATTAAGCAGTTAGACCGCAAGGGCCGTACTAACAACCGCTTTAATTTCTTCATCATGAAGAAGCTTGAAGAGGCAGGTATTCCTGTACACGTTGAGGAGTTACTCTCCGACACCGAGTGCTTAGTTAAGAAGCTGCAGATGCTCCCAGTTGAGTGCGTTGTTCGTAACGTAGCTGCTGGTTCTGTTTGCAAGCGCCTTGGCATCGAAGAGGGTCGTGACCTCAACCCACCTACCTTCGAGTTCTTCTACAAGAACGACGAGCTGCACGATCCAATGGTAAATGAGTCTCACATCATTTCCTTTGGCTGGGGTACCCAGGAGCAGATCGATGAGATGAAGCGTTTATCCTTCAAGATCAACGAGACCTTAAAGGATCTCTTTGACAAGGCTGGCTTAATCTTAGTTGATTACAAGTTAGAGTTCGGTCTGTACGAAGGCAAGATCATCTTAGGTGATGAGTTCTCTCCAGACGGCTGCCGTTTATGGGATAAGGAAACCCGTAAGAAGCTTGACAAGGATCGTTTCCGTCAGGGCTTAGGTGACGTTATCGAAGGTTACGAGGAAGTTGCACGTCGTATCGGCTGCCCACTCTAATCTATAAAGCTGCTAGCAGTGCTTCAAAGCACTGTGCATCATGAGCTAGTGCTCATAGCAATTTATGCAGTGCACTAAAAACCCACTAAAGAGAGTAATCACTTTAGTGGGTTTTTTGTTTGTTAACTGTCAGGTCATGAACAAGACAATTAATAGTAGCTGTGCTACTTTGCTTAACAGTAGCTGCGCTACTTTGTTTAACAGTAGCAGCGCTACTTTTGCTGATGTGCAGCCTTTAGTCGTTATCGTAGATAAATAACAGTTCGTCACATTGACAGTTAATGCTTTTAAGCAGTTGCTCAATCTCTTGTTTAAAGGGCTTACTACGCACGGCAAGAATAATAAGCGGGATATTTTTGTCTTTTAGATAGCTTCCAGCATAGTGGACTATATTTGTCTGATCATCTGGTCGTAAGTATAGGTAGCCATCTTCATTCTTATCTGAATTGACTATAGTCAAATTTAGTTCAGATAGTGGAATTTGCAAGTTGCCCATCAGCTCTGAGCAGGTATAGCCAGTGCCGTATAAAATAATTTCATGGCCAAGATTATGGTGCTTAGTTACCGCATCATTTAATCTCTTTAAGGCCTCTGCATCAGTTTGTCTAGTACGTTGAACAATCTCACGCTGTTTTAATTGCTCTTTTTCAAAATCTTCTTTTGAGCATGGAGCAGCAGCGCAAAAGTCTTTTGCAGCTTGACCATCAGATACTAAGTCTACTTCTTTACGCATTACATAAAATACGGTGGAGTATCTGTGTGGTTTTATTGTCTTTACAATAGTAAAACCTGCAGCGCGAGCCATGGTACGATATGCATTAAGACCTAAGTGTAGCTTTTGTTGCGGATGCATTACGTCAATATCGCCTGATGAGCAAATAGCAAAGCCATTGGTTTTAAGGCAAATATTAATCCATTTAAGCATCTGCAAAGGATCGCCGAGCATCTGAAAGACATCACGTGCGGCTATAACATCATAAAGATGCTCCTTACGCTCAGAGTATTCAAGCTCATGGTATGACCACACTGGATCTGCCTCAGGGAAAAATCCTTTATAGAGCTTTACCTTGCCTTGTTCAACTAAGCTCTTGTCGATTTGAGGAGATGGCTCAATCAAGCTTAAATCTGTATAGCCATGCTTAGATAAAATAGCTGGAGTATAGCCGTCATAACCACCAATCTCGGCAAAACGCTGGTTTTTATGCGGGAGGTACTGCATGATTATATCTAGATAATCATTATAGTTAGATACGCCTACACCTTGGCTTGGCTTTAAAAAGGCATAAGAGTGCTTGCTTAGAGTAATTCTAGTTTCATCACTAAGCCCCTCAAGATTAAAAGAGGCACCGCAATCTTCACATAAGGCAGATACGAAAGAGACATTGCCTTGTAAATGCATTAAATTAGCAGGCAATGCTGCTGGTTGCAGGATCTCACGATGTAGGGATCCTTTTGTATAGTTATGTGAACCGCACAGAGGGCAGCTGTTGAGATGCTCGTATTGAATAATCGATGGACTTTCAGCAGATGAAAAAGCAGAGCGCATTGTTATATGGCCAACTATCAGCCACTAAGCATATAGGCATTCAGCACTGAATACTCTTGTGTGGCTGTATAAATATTGATGTATTGTGGCTACAGCCGAAGTGGTCTGTAAGCCTTGATAAATCACAAAGCTATTGTGACGCTTGCGTAGCGACTAAGCGCATGAGGCATTACTTATACATATTGCTATGTTAAGTGCCTAATATTTCCTTTAGGCATCATGGTCTGGCAGATAAATGATTTGGTCACAGCTGCAGTTAATCTCTTTTAAGAAGCTTTCAATCTCGGCTTTGAACAGTGGTGACATAATGCCTAAGATAAGCAGAGGTATATGGCGGTTAGATAGTTCACGTTTTGCATAATGGACTGCAATAGTCTCTCTGCTTGGCAACATGAATAGGAATCCGTCCTGCTCTTGTGATGAGTTTACTAAGGTAAGCTTAGTTTTGCTCATATCTAAATTGAGCGTATCTAGAATACAAAACGAGTAGAAGCCTGTACCGTAAATAACAATCTCTTGACCTTGTTCAACATATGGTTTGACCACCGACTTAAGGTATGCTGCAGCCTTCTGTCCAAATTGGCCGTTGGTCTTGATAAGCTCGCGCTGTAGTTGTTGTTCTTTTTGAAAATCATCAGCAGAGCGTTGAGGAATCTTGGCAAACTCTTTAGCCTTGTCTGCATCCTCAATGAGATCAACATCCTTGCGCAATACATAAACTACATAGCCATTTTCAGGGCGCTTATAAGTATCTATAAGGGTAAAGCCGCATTGCTGTGCAATATAGGTGTAAGCGTTAATGCCTAAGTGCACGCATTGCAACGAGTGCATGGTATGCAGTGGTACAGAAGTTAGAACGGCAATACCGCCAAGCTCCATAATGTCATTCATGCCCTTGATGAAGCCTAAAGGATCATCAATCATTTGCAGCACGTCTTTAGCAGCAACTACTTTGTAGCGACGCAGAGCATTGTGCTCTATACATGATCCTTGCACCTCTTTATTAGCATGACGTGACTTATAGACAGGATCATCAGATGGGAAAAAGCCATTAATAGAGACAATCTTTTGTAAAGCTGTATCGTCATCATCTGTTTGTACAGAAGGATCAATTAAGGTTAGATCGTGGTAACCATCTTTACTCAGCTCTCTTAAGAGATAGCCATCATAGCCACCAATTTCAATTACAGCATCATCTTTAGATTTAAGGTGTTTACGAACCTCATTGATGAAAGTTACGTAATTTGCAGCGCCGACACCAGTACTAGGTTTCAAGAACTGATAGTTCTTATAGATAATGCCACGAGAATGATTGCTAAGGCCTTCAAGATTAAATGACAGACCGCAGTTCTCACATAAGGCAGGGGTAAACTTTACGATATCTTGTTGCGCAATGTCTTGAGCTTTCATTGGCAACATTTGTAGCATTTCTTTGTGTTCAGAGCCTATGGTGTAATGCTTTGATCCGCATACAGGGCAACAGTCGAACTGTTCGTAGCTAATAATGTTAGACATATGTAAGCTCACAATAATCTTTAGTAAATAATTAACAATATAAGTTAGTTTTCAGCTCATGTATATGAGGCTAGCCCAAGGGCTATTGCAATGCCTAAGGCTAGTCATCAGTACATAGCTATGCATTGATGCATGGTCTATTGCAAAGCTGCAAGATACTTATCAGCAAGCTGATATGCATGGTCTATTGAGTCATGCTCAATGACTATGTGGCCACGGTAAACATCCGCACCGTTTTTCATTGGACCGATTTCATCGCCTATATGCAAGTCGTTAATAAGCTCAATAATATGAGCTTTCTCGTCTTTGTTAAAGCATGAGGCAATGCCATAATCATCTGTGTTTTTCTTACCTGTCAGAACGTCTGTTACCCCCTTATAACTAGACTCTTTGTCAAAGTCAAAAAAGGCTAGTACAGCGCATCTTTGCTTGTTGATGACAGGTTTGTGGCCATAAATAATGCATTCTTGGAAAAAACGCAGGGGATGATTGTTATTGTTAGAGAGCAGTGTAGAGATACTATTACCACCTAATCTTGGTGAAATATCAATAATGAACGACTCTTTGTCTTTAGTAACGATTACATCAGAGCTGATAAAGCAAGACTTTAGTTTAAGTTCATTACAGATGGTAGTTATAGATGGGACTATCAATGACAGCTCATCAGAAAAGTCGTCACTAAAGTATACAGACTCCTGTCTGTATGGCGGTTTTGAGATGTACTTTGAAAATATGCCCATGCAATGAGGCATGCCTTCATTATCAACCACGAAACTGCATGAGTATTCAGTGCCTTTAATTAACTCTTCGATTAGTACTAAGCCGCTGTCAAAACGAGCTGGCATTTGATACTCAAGCAGATCTTTTCTACTAGAAATGATCTCAACGCCACTAGATCCTGAGCCAAAGGTTGGCTTGATAATAAATGGATAGTTAAAGCTTTCTTCAATATGCTCTAACTCTTGAGTAAGAGAGGTGTCACTGTCTATGGCAAGCTGCATATGATGGCAGTGATTGAGGCCATGTTCTTCACAAAAGAGATGAAACTTTTGCTTATCGGTAAGAGTGTCAATGGCGTAAAAAGATGGGCCAGCATATGCAAACTTGTCATTGATGCGGCCAAGGCATACTAATGCGCGACCAATTGGCAGGGCTAGGGTATAGTCAACCTTTTCTTTGGCAATGATTGCATCGAGCGTGTCATCGTCGGAAAAGTCTTGGGCATAGATCTTTAAGGCATCATGAAATTGCGCCAAAGTCTTATCCAAAGGAGCTGGATTTTTATCTACACATACTAGCTCAAATCCAGACTCAAGCAGATATCTGATAAAAGGCTCATTCTCAAGAGAAGCTCCTAAGATGAGTACCTTCTTTTTAGCCGTGGTATGTATTTGAGTAGAGGAAATCATAATAAGCTAAATTGGCAAGTGACAGCCTAATCGTGACAATAGTTAAAGCCAAGAGTTTTACAGATGCTCAATGCATCTAACCTTGCTGTGCCATTGGATAAACACCGAAGTTTAATCTTTTAATGCAGATGAACTTAGCTACTCATTACTATTCAGTAAAAGTACTAAGTCCTTAGTCGCTAGAGTCGTTGCTAGAGTCTATGTTGCTCGCAAAAAAATGCATAGTCTTTAGCTGTTATCTAAAACTAGCTCGTTAGTGCATACGTCTTATGTTTGATATTTGTGATTCTTATAATAATAGCACAAGGCTCGCCTTAAGTCCTTTTTATGTACGGCACATCCAACAAAGATCATTACACGATTTATTGTTTTTGCAACAGCAGTCATAGCGTAACGGATGCACCATAGCTTAGATGGTGTTGCGCTTAGCAAGCTTATCTAAAACCACAGCTTAGATGGTGTTGCGCTAAGCAGGCTTATCTAAAACCACAGCTTAGATGGTTTTGCGCTAAGCAGGCTTATCTAAAAGAGCAGATGGCTATTGAGGCAATGGGGCGCTAAGTCAAAGCCTCAAGGTATTGAGAAGTCATAGCAAAGGCTGAAGCTGTGTCTTCTTTTTGAACAAAGATATGGCCTCTAGCAACGTCTCTTCCATTCGTCATGGGGCCAAGCAGATCGCCAATATGCAGGTTATTAACCAGGCTGATGATGTCAGCTTTGTCAGCTGGGCTAAAACAGCAGTCAATTGAGCCGTCTAGAGCCGATTTTTTACCTGTCTTGAGAGAGGTTACGCCCTCATAAGTAAAAGAATTCTGGAAGTCAAAAAAGCGCATTACCGAGCACTTTTGTTCCTGCACTAATACATCCTTATCACCAAGGACGCAGTCAGTAAAAAATCTAAGAGGGTGATTGCCATTGAAACTTAGAAGTCTAAGTAGGCTGTTGCCTCCAATGCGTGGAGAAATATCTACAATATATGGCTGTGCGTTATGGTCGATAATGACATCTGCATTGATAAAGCATTGTCTTAAGTCTAGGCTCTTACAAATTTTGGCCATGCTTTCATACACAGTATCAAAAGCATCAGTGTAATCATCGCTAAAGTAGCATGCCTCTTGTCTGTAAGGAGGTTTAGAGAGTCCTTTTTTAAACATGCCAATACAGTGTGGCTTGCTATAGCTATCCACAAAAACATTACAAGAGTACTCACTTCCTTGAATGATTTGCTCAACTAATAAAGGGCTATTTACAAAGCGTTCAGGCACTTTGTAAGAAAGCAGCTCTTGACGGTTGTTGATGATACAAACACCACTTGAGCCTGAGCCGAACGCTGGCTTAATAATAAAGGGGTATTGCGCTTGCGCTTCTATCAGATGAGCATCTTCAAGCAAACCATGCTCTGAGTTATCTTGTACGATTAGGTATTGAGCATGGCTAAGCTCATTAAGCTCACAAAAGCGATGAAAGGATAGTTTGTTAGTTAAAGTATCTATCGCTTTGTATGAAGGGCCAATAAAGCCAAATTTGTCATTGATACGACCAAGACAAATTAAGGCACGACCAATGGGAAGAGCTAGGGTATGAGTAATATGCTCTTTAGTAATGATCTCATCGATGAGCTCGTCATTGGAGAAGTCCACCGCATAGAGCGTAAAGGCAGAGCCATATGCATCAAATTGCCCTTTAAAGTCAGCAGGGCAGCGGTCAGCACAAACAACATTAAAGCCTTGTTCTAGCATGTATTGTATATATGGAGCATTCTCAAGTGAGGCCCCAAGAATAAGAATTCTCTTTCCTGTTGCGGCTTTATTGATTAAATGTGGTGACATAGTCTTCATAAAACAAAACAACAACTTAACTAGACAAGTGATAAATGTGGCTAAGTTCCTTACTAGTGAACGAGCTTGCTCTTTGAAAAGTCTTCAGTTTGAATAGCTGTAGCTTGAGTAGTTATATGGATCGTTGATCGATAGACGCAAGGGTGCAGCGTAATCAGTAATCATTTTATAAACTGAATGAGCTTATGTGCGCTACAACAAGTGTCTTTGAGGACAGCACTATGTAATAGCAATGTAAAGCTTACTCACATATGTTTGAAAAACAACCATAATAGCACAGCAGCGATCTAAAAGACTGTGCACTGCAATATATAACTAAGATCTGTAATATGTTGGATCTACTTGAACTAAGGAGATGTGTATGGGTTTACAAGAGGCTTTAGAAAGTTTGAGAAATGGTGAAGTTGCAAAAGCAGGTTCGCCATTACATCAGTGTATGCATAAGCTAGCTCAAGAGGCCATGAAGATCACAGCTAAGATAAATAATGGCTATCATGATGAGGCTACTGTGCGCTCGCTCTTTTCTGAGCTAATTGGTAAGAAAGTACCTGATAGCTTTACACTGTTTCCACCTTTTTATTCTGAGTGCGGCAAGAACATTTTTGTAGGCGAAAACGTCTTTATCAATTGCGGCTGTCATTTCCAAGATCATGGCGGCGTCTATATTGGCGATGGCTGTTTAATCGGCTCTAACGTGGTGATGGCCACCATTAACCATGATCTTAATCCAGATTGTCGAGCAGATAATCATCCATCTGCAATCCATATTGGCAAAAAGGTTTGGGTAGGTTCACATGTAACCATTTTGCCTGGTGTAACTATTGGTGACAATGCGATCATTGCTGCAGGTGCCGTAGTCACAAAAGATGTTGCAGCTAATACAGTCGTAGGCGGTGTTCCTGCTAAGTTTCTAAAATATGTGGACGATGCACAAAGCTAGTTGCAAAGGCCGTTTGCCAAAACAAGTACTACCAGCTTTAGACTGTGGTATACGACTATAGTTGCCTTTATACGCTTGACAGACTATACGTCATTGCCTTTCATTTTCTTTGAGTGCTTTTGCGACAGATGCTTGTTGCTATCAACAAGTTAATTCATAACCATTAGCCTTTAGACATTGCTAAGACTGTCAGGCTTGTTAGGCTTGTGCTTGCTATAGTTTAGCAACGCTCTTAAAATGGAAAAGTTATCGGGTCGCAGCGTACTAGAGCCTAAAAGTATCTAAGTAAGTCCATAAAGGGCAGACTTTTTCTATCAACGCTGAGACTCATTACTGGATGATACACACTTCCTGCTACTACAGATAAGGTAAGGTGCTACCTTACCTAGCTATAGTCGGCTTTTTCGATGCATGCTAGCAGATTTGATTTGTTTGTTGCTTAAGCAGGGCATCAACCCGATATTTAAGAGGATCTTCATATGTCAGCAGTAAAACGCAGAACTAAGATTGTAACTACCTTAGGTCCTGCAACCGATCGTCCTGGTGTTATTGAGGAGCTTATTCGCGCCGGTGCTAACGTAGTTCGTCTGAACTTCTCTCACGGCACTTTTGAGGATCACCAAAAGCGCGTTGAGATGATCCGTAAGGCCTCTGCTGACCTCGGTATGCCAGTAGCTATCATGGGTGACTTACAGGGTCCTAAGATCCGTATCGGTAAGTTTAAGAATGGACCAATCCTCTTAAAGCCAAGCGATACTTTTGTTCTTGATGCTGCTTTAGATCTTGATGAGGGTACTCAGGAGAGCGTAGGTTTAACTTATCGCGATCTTCCTAATGACGTTAAACCTGGCGATCTGTTATTACTCGATGATGGTCGTATTCAGCTGGCTGTTACCAAGGTAGAAGAGACTCGCATTGTTACTACTGTAATTGTGGCTGGTCCTTTATCTAACAACAAGGGCATCAACAAGAAGGGCGGTGGTTTATCTGCTCCAGCTCTTACTGCTAAGGACAAGCAGGACATCAAGTATGCAGCTCAGTTAGAAGTTGATTACATTGCTGTATCTTTCCCACGTTGCGGTAAGGACTTAGAAGAAGCCCGTCGTCTGTTACGTGAGGCAGGCTCTAATGCAGCTATCGTTGCTAAGGTTGAGCGTGCTGAGGCTGTAGCTTCTGAAGAGGCTATGCGTGATGTAGTAATGGCATCTGATGTAGTTATGGTTGCTCGTGGTGATCTTGGTGTTGAAATCGGCGATGCTAACCTGATGTCTGTACAAAAGCGCCTCATCAACTTTGCTCGTGGTTTAGACCGTGCTGTTATCACTGCAACTCAGATGATGGAAAGCATGATTAAGAGCCCAATGCCTACTCGTGCTGAGGTTATGGACGTATCTAACGCTGTGTTAGATGGTACCGATGCTGTAATGCTCTCAGCTGAGACTGCAGCGGGTGATTATCCAATTGAGACCGTACGTGCCATGTCTGAGGTATGTAAAGGTGCTGAGTCTCAGGTTCAGAAGTCTGGCTACCGTGCTGACAGAATGTTCTCTAACGCAGAAGAGACCATCGCTGTATCTTCCATGTTTGCAGCTAACCACTTAGAGGGCATTCATGGTCTGATTGCCTTTACCGATAGTGGTCACTTACCTCTGTTAATGTCCCGTTACCGTTCTGGTCTGCCAATTTATGCATTCTCCCGTAACGAGCCATCTGTACGCAGAATGTGTATGTACCGTGGTGTAACCCCATACTTCTTTGACAACCTTGCCTACAATGATCGTGACGAGTTACTTAAGGAAGTTGTGAAGTTCCTGATCAACAAGGGTCAGGTTAAGTCAGGTGATAAGATGGTAATTGCCTTTGGTGTATCCATGGGCTCATCAGGTCACACTGACTCCATGCGTGTTATCACCGTAGAATAAGCTAAAAAGCCACAACAAGGGCTCAAGGCGAGTACTACGCTAAACACAAAACACCCTGCAGCTATTATGGTTGTGGGGTGTTTTTGTATGTGCCAATAGAAAAAAACACCAAGTAAATTTAGCCTTAACAGAGAACATTAAACTAGCAAGAACGCTAGGCTTAAATCAATTAGGAAAGGAGGTTGGGCGATTGGCTTTGGAAACTCTTAGCTAAGAGAGAGGGATGGCCATTTTTCACAATCATTATAGAGATAATGCGCTTGCTTTAGGCAAAGAGATGAGGTGTTGTTCTATCATGGGCCGATTTGATGGCCAAAATGGGGTAGCAATTTTTTTTTTGCATGGCCCAGAAACAACAAAACCCGCTAAAGCGGGCTTGGTAATGGTGGATGCTATAGGACTCGAACCTATGACCCTCTGCTTGTAAGGCAGATGCTCTAACCAGACTGAGCTAAGCATCCTCAGTGAGTGCGCTCATTATATGCACGAGAGCGTACTATGGCAAGCTTTTGGTTAAAGATTTTTTAAATTTTGTGTCATATAGACTAGGTAGATTTGCATAAACCTTATAAACAAGGCGATCTTGATCGTGCGCACGCATGGTTTGCTAATGGCGTCAATACAATCACTAGGTGCATTGTGATGGCATTAGTGTCTTATTAGCACCCCAAGTCATTGGTACTAAGTTTTCTTTGCATGGAGTGAAGATCAGTTGCAAGAGGTGGTGCCTTGTTTTGTGGCTATAGGCTCTTTAAGAACGCGGCGATCTCATCATCAGCACAATTTGGATAGAAGAGCTCAGCAAACTTTGGATCGTCGATGGTGGTTTTGACGAAATCACGATCGAGATCTTTGAGAATATCAATGAGCGGGCGATGAGTAATGGCCTTGACCTCGGTAAGGATGCGAGCATTTCTTTGCTCAGGTTCGCGACGCTCTACAGGGTAGCCGCCACCAAATGGAGACACAAAGAGCTTTTCAAAGGTATAGCGTAAGTTAAGCTCACCACCCCAACCGAAGTTTTGTGCATAAGGTAGGGCAATAGCATTACCGCCGTTAACTTGGGTGAACAGATAGGCATCAACTGGATTAGTCACATGACCGCATTGCACGCCAGGGAATGCATTGCAAGCAAGGCAGGCACCTTCACCCGTACCACATCCAGTTACTACAAAGTCTACAACCTTGCAATTTAAAACTAAGGCACTTAAAAGACCGTTCATAACGTAGGTTAAGCAACGTTTGTCCTCGCTTGAGTACATGCCAAAATTGATAACCTCATGACCATTAGCCTTGGCAACGTTTGATAGCTCTTCGTATACCAGAGCATTCTTAGCTGCCTGAGAGTTTTCCATGATAAGACCGATCTTCATAAGTACTCCTTGATGCATACAGCACGTTGATTTGCCTGTTAGAAAAGTGTTCTGTGACTTTTGCTTCTTCATTGTAGCAAATGACAAAAGAGCAACTTCGACTCATAGCATGACCTTTAGATTCTCAACAATGTAATTGCCAAGAAAAGGTGCATGTTCATGGTGTCTAGCCTTAGCTTGCGTGCTTTACAAAATCAGTGAGGAAATAAGTTTAGTTGTTTTGACATCCTGCCTTGTGCTTAAATATATGGCGTTTTGCTTTAGATATAGTCAAAGAACGGTCTAATCTATACTTGTATAGTGATGGTTCTTGCTTGTCTAATGCAAGGTTAAGTTAGTAATACAACAGGATTGTAAGTATGGCGTTGTCATTGGTACTCGATAATCCGTACCGAGTTTTAGGACTAGGCGTACAGGCTCAGGCCAAAGCCCTGTCTGCAAACTACAAGCGGATGATGGAAGAGTCTTTAAAAGGCAATGAGGTGGTGCTGGAGCAAGATATCACTTCTTACTTGAAGGCTCCGCTAAGAACACCACGCCGTCTTGAGCAAGCTAAGAGTAAGCTCATGTCTGCTCGTGGTCGTATGTACCATGCCATGTTCTGGTTTGTAGTTACTGACAAAGCCGATAAGGCTGCTCTGTACTATTTATCACGCAAAGAACGTGAAAAGGCGGTCAAGATTCTGCAAAGCCGTCAGAACTTCTCTTCATACATCAATTTAGCTGTTCTTGCCTTGATGGAAGATCGTTTTGATGATGCAGCAACTTTATACAGTCGTTGCCTGCAAGATGAGGAAATGACACAGGCCTTTGTGCAAGTAGTCATTGGTGACAAGTTTAAGGTTAAAGGCGCGTTCTTACTTGCTAAAGTGCTTGACGTCCTTAACCAAGAAAAAGAGAAGCTCGAAAACGAGGACAATCTTGACTCAAGAGCTTTTGTAGGCGCTGGTCACGGTGTTTTAAACAAGGAAGCTCAGCAAAGTCGTACTAAGTTACAAAACACTGACACAGGACTAACCCGTAGTACCATCATCAATAATCTGAGCTTAAAGAAGCAAGCAGGTAGCTTTGATCGCCACTTAAATGAGGCGCTCAATGATCTTATCGACCGCATTGCTGCAATTAACCGTGAGTATGGTATGGATGATGACTTTACTGAGGTAGAGCTTAATCCAAATCCTGCAGCTAACTACATCATTGATGAGATCTCACGCTTTTTAGCCGTAAACAACTCTTTAATGGAGGCTTTCCGTCAGCGTTGTTATGAGGCTCGTGAGCGTGCTTTATATTTAGACTATGTCTATAACCTTGCTTCCATCACTCACTATGCATTCCATTTATATGCAACTGAGTTTGGTCGCATGTACTCAAGTGAGTTAGTACAAAAGCTCAGAAGCATTATTGCTAAGATTGAGCGTCTGTATTTTAGAATGAAGAGTGATGATATTGACTACTTCATTAACTCACTGCGTCGTATTGAAGATGCACTGCCTTACTACTATCAGATTGCGCAAAACTTTGAGAAGTACTATCTTCTGTCTGATGATAAGCAGCTTATAGATAACTTCTATGCCTTTAATCGCTCAGTGTACAAGGTCATAGATGCCTTTAATCGTACCTTAGGCTTAAAGGGCGCGTATGTTGACTGCTCCTTGCATTTACAGGATATGGCAGTTCGTTACAACGTTAGCTTTATGCTCGTATTAGTAAACATAGCTCTACGTCATCCATACCGTATCAAGGTTAAGCCAGCAGTTGAGCAAGAGTTTAAGATTGATGAGAGCAAGTTTGGCTCCTTTGGTCAGAGCTTTGGTAAGGTTGAAGATACGGCCCCTGCTCCTGAACAGACCAATCAGAATCCTCCTCAAGTACAGATGCAAGCTGATGGTGTACAAAAGAGTGCCAAGGTAAAGCTTTCACGTGAAGAGAAGAAGCGCCAAGCTGAAGAGCGCCGCAAGATTATTGCAGTGCAAAAGCGTCGTAGCTCTTTCTTCAAGCGTAAGCTAGCACGTCAGCGCAATCGCTTTAAGGAAATCCTTAACAGCTTTAAGTACTACAATACATCTCCAAGCACTCAGACCTTAGTTGAGATTACATTGCGTCAGGTAGACCGTCTACCTCCTCCAGTAAGTTTCAAGACCTTAGTAGCTGGCGTGGCCTTAATCATTCTGGCTGCAGCAGCTGTTTATATTAATGCGCTGATGCATTAGTACTAAAGCAACTAATATTCATTGATCATGGGCGTCACTCTTATTAAAGGCTGACGCCATGCAATACTAGACACGGGCGTCATCCTTCATCAAGGCTGACGCCCTTGCTGTCTTTACTGCTCATCAATAAAGCAAGCGATCTTAGAATCTAGATTAATCAAAGCGCCTCTAGATGAGCAGCATCGTAGAGTCTAGGTTAATCAAAGCGGCTCTAGATAAGTAGCATCGTAGCGCTTAGTTTGGTCTGCTTGATGCCAAATGATATGATCTAAGAGTGCATTAATAGTATTGGTCTAATGAATAGGCCTAGTGCTTGGCAACTGTTATAACTCTAGAGGCTATACGAGCTGAAGTGGGGGTAGAGAATGTCTTATAACAACAAACCATCAGGATCTTTTGTTGACACCAATGCTACCCCACAGATTGTTGAGCGCACTAGTCAGATCGATAATGCCAATGTAGGCCAAGCGCCGCATCAGCAAGCAATACCATCTGCAATGCCTAATGCCGCTCCAATATCTACTGGCCCGCTTGGCCCATCCTTAATCATGGCTCCAGGCGTACAGGATGATTTTTCTTATGCACAAGGTGCAATGTCTCCAAACGCCAGTACCGCTGCAAATCTAAATGCCAATGCCAATGCAGCGATGCAGCAAGCACAGTATCAGCAAGCCAAAGGTAATCAGTACGGTCAGCAAGGTCAGTTTGCTCAAAGATCACCAGGGCAGTTCACTCAGCCTCAGCAAAATCAGTATGGCCAAGGTCAAGGTCAGATGCAGCCAGGACAATTTGCTCAAGGACAGTTGCAGCCTGGTCAAGGACAGGGCGGTCAGTTTGGTCAAGGTCAGATGCAGCCAGGACAATTTGGCCAAGGACAGATGCAGCCTGGTCAGTTTGGTCAAGGCCAGATGCAGCCTGGTCAATTTGGCCAAGGACAGGGCGGTCAGTTTGGTCCAGGCCAGATGCAGCCAGGACAATTTGGTCAAGGACAGGGCGGTCAGTTTGGTCAAGGCCAGGTAACTGGCGCTGGTGGTGCTAATGGTTGGGCGGGCGCTGATAACAAAGGCTCAAACATTGATGAGCCAATCGGTACTCCGCAAGAGAAGCTTAAGTTAGCTCCAGAGTCTTATGAAGCTAGAGCCAATATTCCTATGACACCTGTGGCTGCTTATGCTGGCGGCTTTGAACAGGCATCTAAGAATACGGGTGGTCCGGATATGGGCAGTGTTGTGGCTGGTGGCTCTAATGCAAGCTCTAGTGCAGGATCTGCTAGAGCAGCTAATGTAGCTTCGGATGAGGCCATGAGTCAGTCTTATACTCAGACAATGGCATATGCTGCAGCAACTGCTAAAGCTGATGCGAATGCTGCAGGTTATTCTGATGAGTTACGTACCATTGCCATGCAGTCAAATGGCCAAAACACTAAGAGTGTCCCGCTTGAAAGAGAGAGCTCCAAGATAGTGTTTAATGGCAATACGCAGCAGATGGCAAATGTTAATGATCCTGCAGCCAAGGCTATGGCGTTTTCAAGAACCTATGAAGGTGCACGTCTTGCTGTGGAGCAAACCACTACGCCTTATGATGATCTCGTTCCTAAGCTCTATCGAATCCCATCCGTTCGTCCTGGTATGAGTCCTCAACAGGCTGCACTGATTGAAAGGCTGCAAGCACAGCGTGCACGCTTTGAGCATTTGGAGATGGAGCTTAAGATTCGCTTCCAGATGTTGCTTGCTGATCCTGATACTCCTGATTACCCAGATGATGAGTATGATGACTTTGGCACTTCAGAAGCTACTAGCAAGGACACTAGTGAAAGTGCAGTGCCGGCACAAGATAGTGGCTTTGTGCAGGATTTAAGACAGACAGTTACCCAAGATGAGGATGCTACAACTCATAGCTCATCCCGTCCACGCTCTCCAATTGAGATGCTGCTGCGCAAGATTGAACAGCACACTGGTATCAATATCGATGATATTGAAGTTAGACCTGGTGATGCTGAGCTTATGCGTCGTCGTGAAACCATTGAGGTAGCAGCTGAGGTAAGAAAGCGCAAAGAAGACTACTACCGTCGTTTCGTTAAGGATATGAAGCGCTCTGGTAATGTCGATTCTAAGTATAACTTTGCGACTTTAAATCGTGATAAGTTCAACAATGATGCCTTTACCTTATCACTGCGCTTTATTAGCAATATTTATCCTCAGGTTACCCCACAAATGCTCTTAGTCTTTGGTGATATGGGTACAGGTAAGACCTGTCTTTGTCATGCTATTGGTAACAAGTTTATGCAGCTGCGTACCCATAGCAAGACAGAAATTGGCCGCCATCCTGATGTGCCTTTGAGCATGCTCACCACCTTTGATGACATCAAGAAAACTTGGTTTTATTCAAATAATGAAAGCTTTGAAGACAAAAATGAGCGAAATCGCCGCTTCAATGCTTTTTGCAATACGGACTTATTGATTCTAGATGGTCTGTGCTCTGACAACAGTGCCTTAGATCCTTTTGCTCAGAAGATCTTTAACGAGTTATTACGTCGTCGTAGCTCACAAGGATTGCCAATGGTTATAACCACTGCAGTTAATTTGCAGTCCATTCACAAGGCCATTGGTGATTTATGCTATGAGGGCATTAAGAGCTTTTCAGTAACCGCTACTTGCTTATTTGGTCGCAGCCGCCGTCCATATATCCGCTTTAATGGCTCATATCTGCCATAGGTTGGTATTAGCGCAGCCTCTTTCCATAATATCTGCAATGAACGTAGGATGGCGGTAATGGCGTATTGCTGTTGCCTGTTTGCTGCTTGATGGGTGTAGCTTGAGTTTGGATAGTGCCTTTTGTACATGCTTTTGTTTCACGCATGTAAGTAAAAAAGTGCTAAATTATGTGGGCAATGCAGTTTTGGTGTGGCGCTATTCACATAGTTTCACCCAAGTAATGCAATGTCGCTTAGTTTCTTTGTTTAGTCAGGTTATGCGGTTATAATGACCGCCGTAAATTGTTTGCTGCATGCTCAAAAGTGCTTTAAGTTATTGTCTTAGCACTGTTTGAGCGTATGACCATACCTAGAAAAGCTCTCTTGATAAGGATATTGTTTTGACCTGCTCAAGATGCTTTTTTCTTTTCTATCTTGGATAGAGCCACATATCTCTAGCTGCATTTTCAATGCGATATTTATCAGCTATATGAGGCACCGTATGCGTGGCAAAATCCTTGCATAGAGCCATTAAATCATGGTTTTTTGATTACAGACGGACTTTTGACAGTGAGTTTCTTATCTAACCTCGGTACTAAGATAAGCACCCCTATTAACGGTGCTCTAAGTAAGGCCCAGGCTAACCCTAAGGTTGCAGCCGGTCTCGCTTATGGTGGCGCTGCCGTTAATAAGCTGCGCGTGATTAAGCTTGGTACTCCATTGCTCGTGCTTGCATGTTTAGCAATGGTCACCTTGCCAATTCCTCCATTGCTTCTGGATATGTTGTTCTCATTCAACATTGCCCTGTCAATGGTGGTGCTCTTAGTTGCAATCTACTCCAAGCGTCCTCTAGATTTCGGCTCATTCCCGTCTGTTCTGCTGCTGACTACGATCTTACGTTTGGCATTGAACGTTGCATCTACCCGTGTAATTCTGATTAATGGTCAGGATGGTACCGCCGCTGCCGGTAAAGTGATTGAGGCCTTCGGTCACGTGGTAATGGGTGGTTCGTACACTGTTGGTTTAATCGTATTCGCCATCTTAGTTATCATTAACTTCGTTGTAGTTACCAAGGGTGCTGGACGTATTTCTGAAGTGTCTGCACGTTTCACCTTGGATGCTATGCCTGGTAAGCAGATGGCTATTGACGCCGACCTTAACGCTGGCCTCATCAATCAAGAGCAGGCCCGTGAGCGTCGTAGTGAAATTGCTCGTGAAGCTGACTTCTATGGTTCCATGGACGGTGCGTCCAAGTTCGTTAAAGGTGACGCGATTGCAGGTATTTTGATCCTGTTCATCAACGTTATTGGCGGTATTATCATTGGTACCGTTTTCCACGACTTAAGCTTTGGTGAGTCAGCCCGTATTTATACCTTACTGTCCATCGGTGACGGTCTGGTTGCTCAGATTCCTTCCCTGTTACTCTCTGTAGCTGCTGCGATTATTGTTACTCGTCAGACTGGTTCAGAAAGTGAAATGGGTCAGCAGGTGGTATCAGAACTCTTTAGCCAGTCTAAGACCATGTTCATCGTTGCCGGCGTACTCTTTGTTATGGGTATTGTTCCTGGCATGCCACATATCGCTTTCTTAAGCTTAGCCTTTATCTCCATGCTTATTGGCTTCCTTATCAAGCGTAAGCAGCGTCTGGATATGGAAGCTGCTATGGCTCCACCTCCAGTGCCTGATGAGCCAGCTCCAGATCAGCGTGAACTTTCTTGGGACGATGTATCTGAAGTTGATATCATCGGTCTTGAAGTGGGCTATCGTCTTATTCCTATGGTGGATAAGGCTCAAGGTGGTGAGCTTCTCAACCGTGTTAAGGGTGTACGTAAGAAGTTATCTCAGGACTTGGGCTTCCTTATCCCTCCTGTACATATTCGTGATAACCTCGACTTAGGTCCAAACAGCTACCGTATTACTCTCATGGGTGTTACCTTCGGTGAGGCTGAGATTCAGCCTGATCGTGATATGGCGATTAACCCAGGTCAGGTATTCGGTCGTGTTCCTGGTATTGCTACTAAGGATCCAGCTTTCGGTCTCGAGGCTGTATGGATTACCAAGCAGGATAACGATCGTGCTTTAGGTCTTGGCTATACTGTGGTTGACTGCTCTACCGTAGTTGCAACTCACTTATCACAGATCTTAGCTAATAACTGCGCTTCCTTAATCGGTCAGGAAGAGGTTCAGAACATTCTGGATATTGTTTCCAAGACTCAGCCAAAGCTCGTTGGTGGTCTGGTACCAAACATCGTCAACCTTGGTCTGCTTACCAAGCTCCTGCAGAACTTGCTGCATGAGGGTGTTCCTGTTCGCGATATGCGTACCATCTTAGAGACTTTAGTCGAATACGCTCCAAAGAGTCAGGATCCAGAAGTTCTTACCGCTGCATGCCGTATCGGTCTGCGCCGTCTGATTATTCAGGATATTGTTGGTGGCGATCTCATCATCCCTGTAATTACCTTATCTCCTGATCTTGAGAAGGTATTACATAAGTCTCTTGAGACTGGTGGTGCCGAAGGCGTTGGTATTGAGCCTGGTCTTGCAGACAGAATGCAGAAGTCTCTGTACGAAGCAACTGCCAACCAAGAAATGGCTGGCGAACCTGCAATTCTGCTTACTTCAGGTATCTTGCGTTCAACTCTGTCACGCTTTGTTAAGAACACTATTCCTGGTCTGCGTGTACTCTCTTACCAAGAGATTCCTGATGATAAGCAGATTAAGATTGTGTCAGTAGTTGGTAACAACAACGCACAGCCTCAGTTACGCGGATAACTAAAGGTATAAATATCTAAAAGCAAAAGACCTCGCACTAGCGGGGTTTTTTGTTATGTGTCTTAGCAAAAACTGAATTTGAAAGAGTTGCTAAATCAATCAATCAATCAATCAATCAATCAATCAATCAATCAATCAATCAACCACTCAATCAAACATACATATTCGTTAGCTTTGCTCAAAGATGTCATACAGCTTTAACGCTAGGTTTTGAGTAAAATTAATTGAATGCCCTACGAAATATCTATATTTGTTTGTCAAAAATTAAAAGGTTGTATGCTAATTAGCTTATGCGGCGGTTCAGTGATGATGAATAAGCCATTCATTAAAATGCTCACAAACCGTGTTGTAACTAGGGTTTAATTGCGATTTTGCTTTCACTTTTTGCCATAATGTTAAGTATGCTGGGTAGAATTAGTCATAAGTGCGCCCCAAATTGCGAAGATGTGCGTTAGATGCGTGGTAATGGGGGTAGTTTTTTCATACAATATCCGAACTATGAGAAATTAGCCAAAGACTATCAGCTGATTGCATAGCTAAAATTAGCTTATTGCTTTAGCTGAAAACTTGTCGTTTTCGCAAGATGTTGTTCAGTAGTTAAATGGTTGCGCACCTGTTGTTTTAAATAGGCGCGGCAAACATCCAAGGGCATTAATTTTGCTTGCTTTTGCCCCTGTTCAACAGTGATTATTCGTCATTTAACTAGGCAATTCTGATTTACGTACAACGCTAAGACTGTTAAAAGCACTTAATCTTTAAAGTGCAGAGACAGCTATCTAGTGTGGATGCATACGAAGCTAAGCCTAAGTTCAGGCTATGCTCAGAGTAATACAATCAGTTATTGTCACCGTGCCGCTATCTAGATGTTTTGTCTTGATGATTGCATGAGTTTTTGACGCATCACTGCAACTGTCTGCAACTTTAATGTGGTTTTTCGACCTAGTTTGTATAGCCCCTTCAAGCATGGCTGCTTTAAGCTCAATGATATAAACATGAACTTAGACTGTTCATGAGTTATTAAGATATGAGTAGTGCTATGTGTTGGTGGCAAGCTTTTTTGTTGCTTAACCTAAACATTGTTTGTTAGGTCTTATTCAAGCTAGATGGTTCATGCCAAAGTCTCGAATCCGGCAAGCTGTAGCGACCATAGGTGGTTTTGATGAAACTAAAACGTTTTGTAGCTAAGGACATGAAAGAGGCTCTTACCTTAGTCAAGGATGAGCTCGGAGATGATGCAATCATCATGTCCAATAAGCGCGTGGCTGCTGGCGTTGAAATTGTGGCAGGCGTAGAGAGTCTGCCAGTTAACAAGCCAAGTACACCTCCAAGTCCGCGCCCTGCACCAACTAATGCAGGTGGTGCTATTAATGCGGCTGCTGGACGTGACTTAGGTGAAGATCAGGTGCAGCTGAGCTCACGTGAGCCTAAAGCGCAGCCTGATCGCCGTCTTATTGGTGGCAAGAGTCAGGCTTATGCTCAAAGTCTGATCGAGATTTTAGAACGCCAGAAGGCCATGTCCAAAGAGCAGGGTGATCAACTGCTTAATGATATTGCAGCAAAGAGTGGACAAACTCGTGAGAGAGATTATGACTACCTCCAATCACGCAGACCTCAGTCTGACTCTTTAAAGGGAACTGGTGTTTCCCGCATTATCAACCCTGTACCTGGAGATGACGACGATATGGCTATTGAGAACAAGAAGGCTGGTCCTTCACGCATTGACCCGTCACTCGACGAGGATGCTGATCTCTTTAAGACTCCACCTCTGCCTTTAGCGCAGCAGCGAGAGTTTAAGAATTTCTTTGTAAAATCTAAGACCAAGCAAGAAAAAGAAGCTTATGAGAGCAAGGCTGGTATCGATACTTACCGCCAGTCTACAGTTACTGATGCTGCAGTACGTAAAGATTTAGAGAAGATGCGTGCTGAGGTTGAAAACATCCGTAAGCTTTTACAATTTGAACTTGCAGGTCTGATGCAAGATAACCGTTCACGTAATGAGCCTGTAAAGGCTATGATCTTTAAGCTTCTGTGCAGCGTAGGCTTCTCAGATAAGGTTTCAGATCACCTTGTAAATCAGCTGCCAGCTGAGATTACTTTCAACGGCGCATGGCGTGAACTTTTAAGTATTTTAGAGCGTTCCATCATCACTGGTGAGGATGAGATCGTATCTAAGGGTGGTATCGTTACCTTAATCGGCCCAGCCGGTGTCGGAAAGACGACTACTCTAGCTAAGCTGGCTGCCCGCTTTGTGATGCGTTATGGACCTCAGCGTGTGGCGATTGTTACAGCTGATCACTATCGTATTGGTGCTGTTGAGCAGATCAAGACCTATGGTCGTATCATGGGATGCTCCACCTTTGCAGTGAAGAACATTGCTGAGTTACCACAGCTTTTATACACCCTGTCAGATAAGAGCCTCATCTTAGTGGATACTGCTGGTGTAGGCTTTAAGGATGAGCGTTTTAATGCTCAGCTCTCTCAGCTTAAGATGCAATCTAGCCTGCAGCTCAAGCACTATTTAGTGCTGCCTTGCACCACTCAGCGTAAGGTCTTACAGCATGCTTATGATCACTTTGCTTCTATCGGTTTAGTTGGTCTCATCTTAACTAAGATCGACGAGTGCCAGAACGTAGGTGATGCTTTATCTTTATGTATTGAGATGAAGCTGCCGATCTCCTACATTACTGATGGTCAGCGTGTGCCTGAGGATTTAGATATTCCAAATCCAAATGCCTTAGCAAGACGTGCTCTGTCTGCTGTAGAGGATGATACTGCTCGCAGCATGCTTAGCAAGGTCTAAGAGACAATACTTTTATCGCGCCTCAAAAAGCTCAATAGCATCGCCATGCATCTTAAGTGCTGCGATCTCATAGCTCTTTGAGGCGTTGTCATTTCAAGGCCGCACAATCATTCTAATCCTGCCCAAACAGATTCGATCTGCTCCAGTCCTAATAACTCGCGCTAAAACCGATTTAATCCCGTACCGGGTGACTATTAAGTCGCGCTAAAACCGATCTGATCTACATCTGTCTAATCTAGCCACTCTAATCTAAGGACAATCTATACTTCATTGAAGAGCCTGCTTACTATTGTCTTAATTGCTAAATGACTACTTAAACTCAGTGCTTTGGCTAATCGATAATGAGCAATTGTAGCCATGCATTTAGACTGCTAAGAGGTCTTTTGGTTTGTGATTGTGCAATGCAGTGAGAACATGTATGCCGCTTAGGCCAATACTGCCTTGTTATTGATGCCATATATGTTGCCAAAACCAACAAGATTATGTGATAGAAAATGGTGGTGCTAAGGTTCAGCTAATGGGGATCGAGTATAGTGTTTACCTGAATGCTAGTGTCAATCTTTTATACATGGCAGCCCATAAGAACTGCTCTTAGAGCAGGCATTAGATATTTTGTTGATATACTTAGTCAATTATGTAAGTTGAGATGTGTATGAACTTTAGTATAATTTGCAAGCTAAATACGATACACTAGCCATTTGTAAGTACGGCTTAATAACTTTTTAGTGCGTTTTTGCAAAGTAGGGCTGATTTTTGCATTGCATAGGCGCAGTAACTTGTCTAAGTCAGATGAGTGTCATATTAGTTACATTAGATCAATTGATTGTGATCTAGATTGCATGACAATAATCATTATTAAGAATATTTTCTAGTTACAACATCTTTTGCTAACATTGCTCTTAATAAATTAGTCCGCATCACGATTTAATGTAATATATAGATACATATTTTCTTAGAGCAAGTAAGCTTGCATCTAGAGTTGGTCTCAATGAGATCTTTTTAGTTAATAACAAGAGCACAATGCGTTTCAGTTCTTGTTTGTATCTCTAGTTGAAAGCTTGATGCATAAAGCCTTTGTTTCGTAGGTATACGTTAGCAAAGCACTATGGTACACATACTATTGAATATGTGCTCCTTAGTTGTAACATCGTGGTAGTGTCTAGCTAATTACATTAGCTAGCATCTAAGGTAGCTCAAAAGCTATCTGTTACCTAAAGTGTTTTGTTTTACGAAACTTTTACACTCTGTGTGTTGTTCAAGTGTATAAGATTCGTTTGTTTGACAAAGAGATTACTATTTAGGGTGTCGTTTGTATGGTACAGAAATACAAATGGAGAAGAGTTAAAGTCATCACCGTTACTGGTGGTAAAGGTGGTGTAGGTAAATCATCAGTCTCCTTAAATCTAGCAGTAGCTCTGTGTCAAATGGGCAAGCACGTCATGCTATTTGACGCTGACTTGGGTCTTGCTAATATCGACGTTATGCTGGGCTTAAAGGTTCACAAGAACTTAGCTCACGTATTACGTGGCGAGTGCTCACTTCAAGAGATTATTCAAGATGGCCCTCAGGGATTACGCATTGTCCCAGCTTCATCAGGTCTCAAGGAGATGGCAGAGTTAAGTGTTGATCAGCATGCAGGTCTGATCCGTGCTTTCTCCTCTTTAGAAGAGCCAGTAGATTTCTTAATCGTTGATACTGCAGCTGGTATTTCTGACATGGTTCTGTCATTTTGCCGTGCTGCGCAAGACGTCATCATGGTGGTTTGCAACGAGTCTACTTCTGTTGCTGACGCTTATGCCCAGATGAAGGTACTGTCAAACGATTACGACGTTTCTAAGTTCCGCATTATTGCCAATCAGGTGCACTCACTTGAAGAAGGCAAGTTCATGTTCAAGAAGCTTGTTACCTTAACTGACAAGTTCTTAGATGTAGCTTTAGAACTGTGCGGCTGTATTCCAATTGATATCAACATGCGCAAAGCTATTCGTCAGCGTACCTGCGTAGTTGATGCATTCCCGCAAGCACCTGCTGCACGTGCTTTTAAGAGCTTAGCGCGTCGCGTGCTTAACTGGCCAATTCCAGATATTCCAGGTGGTTACTTAGAGTTCTTCGTAGAAAACCTTATCAAGCGTCCAGATGATGGCACTAACCAGAATACTGGCGCTAGTATCAAGGCTGGTAATGATGAGCCTCCTATGCCAATTGGCAGTCTTTTAGGAATGAGTTCTCCTGATGGTAAGGGATCACCAGCTGATCTTGAAAAGCGTTTAGAAGCAGCTAAAGCTGAGGCTAAAGCTCAAGGTCTGTAAAAACTCTAGTAATCCTCTAAAAAGCCCGCTTTATGCGGGTTTTTTTATGCCTAGCGAAATACATTTACTTACAGAAGTGAAGGTGATTTTCGCTCAAAGGCACTATCGCTCGTTTAATTTGCAAAATCATGCAAAAGCAAAATAAAATCCTTTCTAAGTAGTCTAGTGCTGATATTTGGCTTATCTAAGGAGTTTAGGTGATTTTTTATTCGGTACAGAACTGAGAAAGTTAAGTCAAATATTGGTTTAAGTTCTCGCAAACTTGCTTATATCATGGACGTTGCGCGTAAATTCTAATAGAATCGAACAAGATAGCTTGACTACACACATCAGCAATCTTTGTTTGTTGTATGAAGAGTAGGCATTATTAATAAGTTTCAGACTCAAATGTCTTTGTTTAGGTGTGTGTTTAGTGTGTACGCCCATTAGTTTTTGTTGTTCTCATACAGAGCAATGGTTGCTGCACTAATTAAGTACTTAAAATTGAAGCTGTCATTAGACTGCAATAGACTGTATCGATTAAGCAAGATTACATACTTGACTCTAGGCAAAGTTAAGGCTTAGTGTGTCTATTGCTACAGTCTTAAACTATCTGCAAAGCTACTAACACGCTACTAATTTATGAATAGGCAGAACCACTTTAAGGATGATGCCAATGCTATAAGCTTAGGCAAGGTCAATCTAGGATGGTCTTATTTCTTATTTATGATGATGTAGTGGCTATAGAGCAGATACAGTGAACGAATTGGGAAGCAGAGCATATCATGGCACCAAGAGATCCAAATGATTCAGCAATTAAGGCTTACTCCAACAAGAGTATGTCCGAGCGCCAACAAATGGTGCTTGAGTACGCTCCTCTGGTTAAGCGCATTGCCTTATTCATCAAAGGACGTCTGCCTGCGAATATAGATCTCAATGATCTTATTCAAAATGGCATGCTTGGTCTAATCGATGCTGTGAATAACTTTGTTGACGGCAAAGGCGCGTCATTTAAAAGCTATGCTGCATTGCGTATTCGTGGCAGTATCATTGATGGCTTGCGACGTAGTGATTGGGCCCCACGTACTGTTCATGTTAATGCTCGTATTATTACCGAGGCTCGTGAGCGTTTAAGTCAGATTCTTGGTCGTGAACCATCTGATTATGAAATTGCTAAAGATGTAGGCGTAGATATTAACGATCTGCATCTTATTATGGTGGACACCAATCAGTCTCAAGTTATGGCTGTGGAAGATACAGGCTGTACTGAAGACTTTCTTTACGAACTATCTCAAAGTGAGAACATTCCATTCCATGATGACACCCTCTACGATGGCATCATTGCTGAACAGTTCAATCAGGATTTAGTTAAGGCTCTTAAGAATCTTCCTGATAAAGAGCGTTATGTCATTGGCCTATACTACGAAAAGCATATGAACGTTAAGGAAATATCTGCGATCCTTGGCGTGTCTAGCTCTCGTATCTGTCAATTAATGGCTAATGGCTTTAAGCATATTCGTAAAGATCTCTACTTATGGGGCAAGAACCGTGAGGGACAAGCTCCTAGCGATGAGGTAATGGTAATCGACGGCTTCAAAGTTGCCGAAGAAAAACCTAAAAAATTCCGTAGATCTAGTATTGAAGATCTTTATGCAGATGACTTTGCATTTGCCTATGGCTCAGACAATCAACTCAATGTTGATGCTAAGGATGAAGCTGATTCTGACAAGATGCGTAAGATCGATCGCATTATGTCTGAAGGTGCTCGTCCAATTCCTAAAAAGACAGCAAAGAAGCCTTCCTTGCTCTTTGATGAGGACGGCGAAATTGATGTTAAGACCGAGCACGGTAGAAGAATTGTAGCTGAGCGTGAAGAAGAAAGACGCATAGAACAAGAGCGTCTTGCCTATACTATTGCCCAGGTAAAACGTAAGCGTCAAGAAGCTCTTATTGCGCCAACTGCGCGATTAAAGAAACGTGATGCTAATAGACCTTTTGCCAATGATAAGCCTGAGCTTGAAGATACTCCTACTATGATTGCCGATAGTAAGAGGCATGCTCTCAAGCAGTCTAAGTTAGCTCAAAAGGAGCAGCTTGATGAAGAGTTTGACATCTCTCAAGATGATCTCGTTGGTGCAGTAGAGGCTAATAGCTCTGAGGACAAAGATTCAAGCAGTGCATCTAAGAGTGATAGCGAATCAATTAACGGCATTGCTCTTCCGTCAATTACAGTACCATCACGTTCTAAGGTTAAGTCTAAGCGCGAAGTAAAGATCAGCATGTCAGACATTTCTCTGCCTGATGTTGGTCTTTCTGATATGCCAAATCCTTTTGCTGAAAATTATGCTGCGGATATTGAGGCGCAGACAACTAAGGCTGCTGACGGTAAAAAATCATCAGGCGATTCAAGTGCAGCTAATGCTGATAAGCGTAATCGCTTACTTGCTCCTGAGCTTGATCCGTCCTCACCGCAGTATGATCCGATTAAAGCTGCATTTGGTCAGATGGTTTTTGAAAAGCAGCAGTCTGAGAATATTCAGGAGTTAATTGATCTTAACCTTCTAGATGAAAGCGCGAATAAAGCCTTCAAGGCAAATGATCAAGATAGCAATAATCAAGATAGCAAGGATCAAGATAGCAAGGATCAAGCTGCTGTAGCTAAAAAGCCGAATTTTAGTAGTATTCCATCTGACATACCGGAACACTTACTTGAAGAAATTGATGCTATGTGCGATCAGACTGAGCCAGCTTTTGTTAGCGACTTCTCTGCTGATCTACCACAAGTTGAGGCTCCTAAGCGTGATGTAACGCTCTCTAAAGAGCAGGCTCAGGCAGAGTTCAACGATATTATCATGCGTACTGCTACGATTGTGCAGCTAGCTAAGGCTAAGCGACAGAAGTTCATGGCGCAAAAGGAATTTGCTGAGCTTATCTTTAAGACTATTGAAGTAGTTGAGGCTCGCAAGCATCAACGCGCCAGTGAAATGCAACGTAAAGAAAATCAGCTCATTGCCATGCAAAAGAAGGCAGTGGCTAAATTTGTTGCAGTTTCAAATCTGACAGAGCCTGACTCAGCTTCTCATGCAGCTTGCGCTCCAAACTATCAACAAGGACCAGCGCAAGAGTATCTTAACGAGATTGCTGATGAGGCTATGTACGCTCAGACCTTAAATTCAAGTAGCGCTGATGATTTGTATAGCAGCCCAAGCTATGAGAGCGAAGATGCTACAAATGGCGATCTTGATTTGGTTGGCTTAAAGAAGCGACAGACAAATAGAACCACACGTACTAGAAGATCATCTACAAGCAAGGTAAGTGCAAAAGCATCAAGTGATACTAGAAACGATGGTACATCACCTAAACGTGGCCGTCCTCGTGCTCAGCCGATTGTGCTCTCATTAGAGGAGTTCCTTGCTATGGAGCGCGAGCGTAGCAACAAGGATAGCTAGGATAGCTCCAAACTTATCTGATTATTTGTAGTTGCTCTACGCCTAGTTAAGTAGCAACTGCAGCTTAATCAGTAGAGGCTACAGCTTCTAACAAGCAGCAGCTTTGCTACAACAATAGTAAGTGCGTATTGCAAGATACAAATAACAAGGTCTATGGCGAGCTAAGATCTTATGATCTTTGATCTTTGATCTATGATATTGATGTCAGATAGGCTAAATAAGGAGTGATCTTTGTGCTTCTAATTTAGGCTTGATTGCTGACTATAATCGCTTTGTAAGCTTTGCATGAACATGCTTATATTAAGAAATGGTAGATACAACTAATATCTATCATGTGGTGATCTTAAGGAGTTAGTGTAGTATTTTTGAAGCCGTGATCTTTTTAAATGATCTCTACATATCTGTGCACATGCTGCAAAAGATAATTTTGTGGATAAAGTTATATGCACTAAGTGCAATATAGCGTAGTTATAAGCTATAAAATAACTATGATATTGCACACAATGCTTTGATCTTGCTTTAACCTTATGCGCTTTGTGTGGCATAGATATGAGTTATTGTTCATTGGTTGTGGTATAACACACTCAAATTACAACGTTTGCTAGCATTAATAATCTGATCGTCATTCTTACGACTTTATTAAAGAGCAGCAAGTAACGTTCAGGATGAGAAAATACATGCTTGTCATCTGTGCGCGATGTCAGTGCAATAATCAAGTTTTTTGCTCAGTATCCGTATAGCTCGTCATACAACCGCATTGTTAAGTTTGCAGTGTAAAGTTTTACTTGGGCATGGAACTAGCTACAGCGTACAATCACATATATTTGCCAATCGATGTTCAATAATTTAAGTTTGTCCATGGCATCTAAGTTTTTGATTGTGTAAAAGAAACTATCAAAAATGTGCTATCTATGGGCAAAACAGCTGCTTGGTTATTTGCAGGCAATGCCATTTGGCGTTAATATTGTTTGTATGTGCTAGAAAGCATGGAAGTTGTTTGTACTTTGTGACGAGCAACTACATAGTTCTTATCAGGCACGCGTATAATCACTGAGGCATATTTGACTCACAGGCGATTGCTTGCATGAGTCCTTTTGCATTCAAAAAAGGCTATAATCTATGCTCCGATATCAAAGCGTTTAATCTGAGCTATAGCTTAAGGCAAAATGATTAGTGCCAATATCAAAAGCTACTATGCAAGTAAGCTGTTTGATAAACTAACTTACGTATAAGCTTAATTAAGCTTTAAAGGTAAGACAGATTTCTTGTAATAAGCTTTTAGCTTGTTACGTAAAAGGGAAGGTGAATATTCCTGTTACAATGCGTTTAGCTTTGTGACTAAGCTAAGTCACTACTTTGGGCTTAGTAGTTCACTGTATTTTGAGTGCGGTGTATATAATCCGCCACTTGATTGATGTAGGCTAGTTAAACATTAGCTAGTTCTTATGAGTGTGCAAGCAAAGGCAACTTCGTCTTGCAATGTAGGCACTCTTAAGAACATGCAGCAATCTTTCAATCAGATGTAAGGGTGATGATTAGATCTAGCTTTGCTATGAGTCTTACATACAAAGATAGCTAGCACTCCTTTTGCAATGGTTGTCAAAATACATACGATCTGTAGTATGTGGCTTAGGCTACATTCTAAGCAGATGAAGTGTCACACTAAGTGGCCTGGTGGTATGTTCCACCTAGTCAAATCAGGCTTTATTTTTCTTTTCATATTTTCATTGCCTGAGACTTTTTGCAGTTAAGGAGAAGATCTTGGATAAAAATATCAAGATTTTGATCGTTGATGACTTTTCTACAATGCGACGCATTATTAAGAATCTGCTGCGCGATCTTGGCTACAACAACACTTTTGAAGCCGATGATGGTGCAACAGCTCTTCCAATGCTCGAGAGCGGCGATTTTGAATTCGTAATCACCGACTGGAATATGCCTATTATGCAGGGCATTGACCTTCTCAAGGCTATTCGCTCCAATCCAAAGCTAAAGTCAATTCCTGTGCTTATGGTTACCGCTGAAGCTAAGCGTGAGCAGATTGTTACAGCAGCACAGGCTGGCGTTAACGGCTATGTCGTTAAGCCTTTTACCGCTGACATCCTCAAAGGTAAGCTCGACAAGATCTTCGAGCGTATCGATGGTGGTGGTGAATAACAACAATAGGTGGAGCGGCTCATGTCCGAAATAGAGAATGTAGCACCTGTGATCGACAATGATAAGCCAATCCTCACCTTAGAGGACGCTCGTGAGCTTGTCATGCTGCTCGAGGCAGGAATGCAAAAAGAAGCTGATCGTAAGCTGATTGCTATTACTCAGCAACATGAGGAGAGCTTCTATCAGCAAGTGGGTTATTTAACCCGTGATCTGCATACTGCAGTTCAGAAGTTTGCCTACGACCCAAGATTACGTGAGATCACCGATGAGGAGATCCCAAATGCATCTGAACGTTTACGTTACATTATTTCTGTAACTGATAAGGCTGCTACACGTACTCTTGATGCAGTTGATAGATGTACTCCAATTTCATATGCATTAAAGTCCTCTATTGATGACTTGATGCCTATTTGGAAGCATCTTATGAACGGTCGTATCGATCGTTTTGAATTCGTTTTCTTATGTCATCGAATTGACGATCTGCTCAAGAAGACAGCTGAAGATGCCTCAGATCTTTCTAATCAGTTAAACGAAATTCTGATGGCTCAGGATTTCCAAGACTTAACAGGTCAGATGATCCAACGTGTTATTGGACTTGTTACTGAGGTTGAGGGTAAGCTCGTTGAGTTCTTACGTTTCTTCGGTCAGTACACTCCTGAGGCCGATCAGGAACGCATCAAGCAGAAAGCAATTGAGGCTCAGGGCCCTGCTCTAGATAGCCAAATCGAAGACAACACAGCCGCCGCTTCACAAGACGAAGTGGATGACTTACTTGCAAGTCTCGGCTTTTAGGAGTGCGACATGGATGAGGAGATTTTGCAGGACTTCTTGGTTGAGGCTGGCGAAATTATCGAGCAACTCGATGAACAGCTGGTCCAAATTGAGAAAGCCCCTGACGACAAGGATTTGCTGAACTCCATCTTCCGCGGCTTCCATACCGTGAAAGGCGGTGCAGGCTTCCTTGGATTAAACGAACTCGTTGATATCTGTCACGCAGCTGAGAACGTATTCGACATGCTGCGTAACGGTAAGATCACCTTAAATGCAGCCTCCATGGATGCGGTTTTACAGGCTTATGACGAGATTACTCGTCTGTTCACTGCTGTGCAGAATCGAGAGCCTTTAGATCCAGTTCCTGCTGAGCTCATTACCCGTCTGCATGATATTGCTGATGGTAAGAGCGTAGGTGGTGATGCTGCTGCTGCGGCAGCTCCAGAACCTGAGCCAGAGCCAGAACCTGAGCCAGAGCCAGAGCCAGAGCCAGCACCTGCTGATGAAAATCGCAGTGTTGATGACATCACTGAAGATGAGTTCGAGGCTCTGCTTGATCAGCTTCATGGTAAGGGTCATGCTCCTGGTGCAGAGAACGATGAGCAAAACAATAAGTCAGTTGATGCTACTGATGCTGAGTTTGACAAGATGCTGCACGATGCAGGTCATGACTCAGATAAGGCAGCTCCTGCCCCAGCTCCTGTAGCAAAGCCTGCTGCAGCTCCTGCTCCAGCTCCAGCTCCAGCCGCTGCTAAGGTAGTTGAGCAAAAGAAGGCTCCAGTTAAGGGCGCTGCTGCTATTGCTGCAGCTAAGCCACCAGTACAAAAGACTCAAGCTGCCGCCGCTCCTGATGTTGAGACCACCATGCGTGTTGATAGCAAGGTTCTCGATGACATCATGAACATGGTAGGTGAGCTCGTACTTGTTCGTAACCGTCTTGTTTCTATTGCCGCACATCGTTCCGATCAGGAGATGAACAAGGTAATAGCTAACCTTGATGTGGTAACCGCAGACTTACAGGGCTCTGTAATGAAGACCCGTCTGCAGCCAATCAAGAAGGTATTTGGTCGCTTCCCTCGCTTAGTTCGTGACCTTGCACGTAAGCTCAATAAGCAGATTAACCTCGAGATGGCTGGTGAAGACACCGAGCTTGATAAGAACCTCGTTGATGCATTGGCTGATCCAATGATTCACATGGTTCGTAACTGCTGTGACCACGGTATTGAGTTACCATCAGAGCGTACTGCCTTTGGCAAGCCTGCAACTGGTACTGTTACTCTGTCAGCTGCTCAGCAAGGTGATCACATTCTGCTCCGTATTATTGACGACGGTGCAGGTATGGATCCTAACAAGTTACGTCAAGTTGCTGTTCGCAAGGGCGTGCTTGATGAGGAAGCTGCTGCTAGGATTTCTGATGAAGAAGCCTACAACCTGATTTTCGCTCCAGGTTTCTCAACTAACACTGAGATTACCGATATTTCAGGTCGTGGTGTGGGCATGGACGTTGTTAAGACCAACATCTCCAAGCTCAACGGATCTGTACGCGTTATATCTGAAGTCGGCGTAGGTACTACTATTGAAATTAAGGTTCCATTAACCTTAGCAATTTTACCTACCCTGATGGTTCAGATCTCAGGTCGTACCTTTGCTCTGCCTCTTACCTCAGTATCTGAGATCTTCTACATTGATCTCTCTACTATGCGTAATGTTGATGGCCAGAACACTGTCATTATTCGTGATAAGGCAGTTCCACTGTTCTTCTTAAAGCAGTGGTTCGAGAACTGCTCTATCAACGAATACTTGAAGGGCAAGGCGCACATCGTCTTAGTTCAAGTTCCTGCATCTAACCTCGTTGGCTTTGTAGTTGATGAGTTAGTTGGTCAGGAAGAAGTTGTGATTAAGCCTTTAGATAGCTTGCTCCGTCATACCCCAGGTATGTCCGGTGCAACCATCACCTCTGATGGTGGTATCGCATTAATCCTCGATATTCCTGGATTAATCCGTGCCTACGCTCGTAAGGGCGGCAATCGCTACTAATCAATTAACAAGTGCAGCGCAGTACAAATGCATAGAGTAGCTAATTAGTTATTGCGCTGAGCCTAAAAAGTACTTGTACATGGCCATGGATTCAGTTGTCTAAGCTATGATCTAGCTTTGCACATCACCAGCTAGTCACAGGTGCTTTAAAACAGACTTAACTGCAATTAATGCATGGCCTAATACGCCATGCCTAAAAGAGAGGTGGTCATAGACTTCCTCTCTTTTGTTTTTTTCATACCTCAATTTTTATTCCCGCCAACTCTTAGACTCTTTCTTCTCCCAAAAAACTCAAGCTCTTTGCACATCGCAAGCTCTAGATCCATTATTGATGAATGATCTTAGTACTAAGCTTAATGACTCATGGGGCTAGTCATGAGAGCAGCTAAAGATACTGTAATACAAGACTATATTCGCATTGGTGCAGTTTACGAAAGTTATGTTAGTTTTGAGTTTTCACAAGAATTGATAGAAAGTTGCAACTTTTGCAAATTTTAATGTTTATAACTTTGGCTATATTGAACAAAACTTAGAGAGTAGTTTCCTAATTTTTAACAACTCTGTGCTTACATATAGCTTATTTATCGACTTTTAAATAAGAGCCTCGCAAGTGGTTAAGTTTACATTGCGTTCTCAGTGGGAATCTTGTTGTCTTGAGAGTGGCATGCACTTTAAAAAGGCAAGTACATAAGTGTTAACTTATCTATTGCTTTGTTTACACTTTGGGGGATAAACTACGCTTTCGTAGTATCTAGGATACACATGCAAATGCCACTATCTAGCCGCCTTGTAAGCGAATAAGTGTAATAAGGTACATTGTTTACTTGCCTAGTTAGTCACAATCATAAAAGAGTTATAGTCACTGACTAAATGCTCATTAATTAGGCCTAAGAAAAAGCTTATAAGTAAGCAAGATTCAAATACCTAATCGTGCTACCGTTTTGTACTTATAGGCTCAAGCTAAACATACCGCTCCACTGATACAAGATCGCCAGAATAAGCCTTTAAGCGACTTGTAAGCGAGCTTAATTATTCTTAGTGCTTTAAGCGTGTTGCTATGTTAGTAGCTTTATTAAAGCAGTACTTATAAGCCTTACATTGAGTGCACTAAGGTTTTTAGTAACATGGCGGTATCGAGGTTTGCGCACACAGCATAGTTATTCTGTAAGCTATGATGCGCTATTGAGTTACAACTAGCATTGCGATTCAAATTAATTGGTTGTAAAGTGTGCATTTGTCAGCATTTTCGGCGCAAACATAAGGGTTTTACCTCCTGTTGTCGTAAAATGAAAAGTCATTGACTCCATTGTGCATGCCAAGCTTTTGCCAGTATGTATAAGATAAAATCGAAGCTAGGCTTTAAAAGTCATTAAGTGATTTTGTCTACTTAAGTAAAAAGCTCAATGTACCTGCTTTTCCAAGTGATCTTTGATAAAAGGTGCATTAATATAATTAACTTAAGAGCTTATGCTGGTAATTTTCACTAGAGCTCATAGATGAATAATGGTGTGACTTAGGATTATCCAATAGATTGCTTACAGCAATACTTAGCTTGACTTTTGTTTCAAGTGTAATGATCTTGCTGTAGTCACAAACAACGTAACGAAAAGGCAAGCATTCAAGTACTTGTCATATTTAAGACAAGTTGCCAAGTTAGTGTTTGAGACGAGTCAGACTGTCAAGTAGCCGAAACAAGATAGGTTACGCGACTGAGTGAACAGATTGAGAGGCTTCCGTACAATGCCATACAAACGAGTACGGAAGAACAAACGTAAGAGGTTCTTATGGCAACTAAGGTACTCATAGTAGACGACTCTACCTTCTTTAGAAAGAGACTTACTGAGATCATCTCCGGCGATCCTAGCCTAGAGGTTGTTGGTGAGGCTAAGGATGGTAAAGAAGGCGTAGAAAAGACTATGTCTTTAAAGCCTGACGTGATTACTATGGACGTGGAAATGCCTGTCATGGACGGTATTACTGCTGTTCAGGAGATCATGAGCAAGTGTCCTACTCCGATCTTAATGTTCTCCTCCTTAACTTTTGAAGGTGCCAACTCAACCTTTAAGGCACTTGAAGCCGGTGCCGTCGACTTCATGCCAAAGAACTTTGAGGATATTGCTCACAAGCGTGAGGAAGCCTTAAATGAGTTACGTTCTTCAATTAAGGCTGTTGCTCGTTCACACATTCGTAGAACACCTGCACGTCCAAGCGCTTTAAGCTCACGCCCAGCTGCAACTTCAACTCCAGCTACTTCTACACTTGGCGCTCGTACCTCTACTTTAGCAACTTCACGTACAACCACTGTAACTTCAAGCACTAGCCCACTTGGCCGTACTACTGCTACTAGCTCTACTTTAAGCCGTACTACTAGCACTGTACGTCCGACTGAGAGCACAGCCGCTACAGCAGGTGCTGCTACTGCACCAATGACTGGTACTATACGTCAGGACTTCGATAAGATTTACAACTCATTAGGTAGTGTAAACCAAGGTCGTCCTGCTGCAGCTATGCAGTTTACTTTTGGTAACGCTAAGGGCGTTTCAACTGCATTTAAAGTATCTGGTAAGTCTCACGATCTTATTGCGATCGGCTCATCAACTGGCGGACCAATTGCTCTGCAGAACATTATTCCTAAGCTGCCACGTATGAACGTACCTGTTGTTATCGTGCAGCACATGCCAGCATCATTCACCACTACCTTTGCGCAGCGTTTAAATGGCTTAAGCCAGAACGAAGTATTAGAGGCAGCTGATGGCATGGTATTAGAGCCAGGACATGTTTATATTGCTCCTGGTGGTCGTCAGATGCTCCTTGAGAAGGCTGCAGGTCGTGTTCGTACCCGTGTTCTTCCAGCTGATCCTCGTGTGGTTTACCACCCTTGCGTTGACGTAACTTTTGCCTCTATTGCCAATATCTATGGCGGTTCTGTTCTTTCCATGATCTTAACTGGCATGGGCTCAGATGGTTGCGAAGGCTGCCGCATGTTACGTTCTAAGGGCTCTGTAGTTTGGGCTCAGAATGAGGATACTTGCGTTGTTTACGGCATGCCACAGGCTGTTGTTAATGCAGGTTTAGCAGATCAGATCTTACCTTTAGATAAGTTTGCTGACTGCATCATTCAAGAGATGCGTAAGTAAGCTAATATCAAAAGTAAAGCTAATATCAAAAGCTTAACTTGATAAAAAAAGCTCCACATCTAAATTAAGATGCGGAGCTTTTTTGCTTTTAATGGCCACATCATCTTTACTTTGCAGCAGCAAGGTCACGCCCACATAATCTTTGCTTTGCAGCAGCAAGGTCACGCCCACATCACCTTTAATTTGCAGCAGCAAGTAAACGCCCACATCACCTTTAATTTGCGGCAGCAAGGCCACGGCTAAATGCTTGGACCGTGGTTGTTTTTTTAGTAGTTGTAGTTTTGACTATGGCAAGAGTTAGGATGCTAGAGACGTAGGTCCTTGAGCTTTTTGCGAGTTAATATGGTGCATTGTGGCCAATAAAGATGAAAAATATTAGGGTACTTACAGCTTTGATTGTAACTAGTTTTTTTTATAAAGCCCGTCAGTACTGAGATCTGGCGGTTTTTTGGCTCATCTATTGGCATAAAGCTAGCATAAATGCACAAGCACTAATGTATTTGGGCCTTGAGGCCATCAAATCACATGATCTTTGCTGATTTGCAGTGCAATAATCTCGTGTTCATCACAACCTTGTTTCATAGTACATGAGAACTTTATGTCTATGTACTAAAGTATTGTAGTCAGGATCTTTGTGGTCTTAGACTCAAACTTGAACTGTTTACTTTTGCATGCGACTAAATAGCATGCATAATTAGGCGTAGTTGCGATTGTTTTTAACGATGCTTAGAAAAAGTTTAAGCATGCATTGCCTTTAACTTATGAGTCTCGTTAAAAACAATTGCAAAGCATCAAATGATGCCTTGTAATGACAACCACTCTATAGAGTAGTCCTAAGTTGCTCTAAGTATGATCTAAGGTTGTCGTGAGCAGAATTGCAGAGGGAATGCTCTGCATACGTGTCTAAGGACACAAAAGTCACAGCAGTGACATGGCTTTAGTGGCGGTATACGGAGCGCTCTTGCTATCGTATGCAGGATCTTAGGCCAGTTTTTTCAAGTCATTTAGTTAGGTTGACTAAGGAGACACCAGGAACTAGGTTCAAAGTTGCTTAAGTAAAACTTAAGAAACTGATGTGCTCTTTAGCTTATTGAGAGTTCTTCAAGGTGGCATGTTTTTATGCTTCTCTTTAAGAAAGCTTATATAGCTATAGGCCTATAACTTGGTTCTGTGTATATAAGTATGAACGTTTTTGGTCTTGTTATCGCAATCGCCTGTATGATTGCGACCATGCTGATTGAAGGTACTCACCCTTCAGCGCTGTTGAATGCCCCAGCATTCCTGATCGTGTGCGGTGCTGGTCTTGGTGCCGGTTTCGTGCAGTTCTCTCCAAAAGAAATTCTCACCGCTTTCAAGCACTTCTTATGGCTCATTTCACCTCCACGCTTAAACTTCCAGTCCCAAGGTGAACTGCTTGCTGGTATGTCCACCATTGCTCGTCAGCAGGGTCCTCTGGCTTTGGAAAACTCCGTAGCTTCCGCTAATGACGACTTTACCCGCACTGGCATTCAGATGATTGTGGACGGTGTAGATAAAGATGCTCTTTATGCTCTGCTTGAGAACGCAATTGAGCTTGAGCAGCAGAAGCTTGAGCCAAACGCTAAGTTCTATGAGTCCTTAGGTGGTTACTTCCCATGTATGGGTATTATTGGTGCGGTTATGGGTCTGATTCACGCTATGTCCCTGTTAGACCGTCCTGACCTGTTAGGTCCTTCCATTGCTGTGGCATTCGTTGCAACCATTTACGGTGTGGCAGGTGCTAACGTATTCTTGATTCCAGCTGCTAACCGTATTCGTACCTTAAATGCTGAAATCGCCCTGTATAAGTACATGACCTTAGAAGGTCTCGTATCTATCGCCAGCTCTGAGAACACCCTTATGCTCAAGCGTCGTATCGGTGTTTACACTGGCAACCTCAATGGTGATTAGTTTCTACTCGTCTCCTGATTAAACATTTAGATGAGCCTTGTAAAAAGATCTTAGTTTTAAGCTTAGTGCATGACCTAATGTTCTTAAGAGTTAATGACTCATCTTAATCATGCAAGGACTATGAAAGTAGTCAGTGCATTGAACAAAAGCACAGGCCGCATCGTCGCACGTTGCGGCGGTTTAGCAAGAGCACAGGATTTTCCTGCGAGCCACGTGCTTTTGACGGTCTAGTTGCTCTTAGCTAGTAGCTAGACCTGTAAGGGATTTAACAATGGCAAGAAAGAAAAAACATGCAGGCCATGAGAACCTAGAGCGTTGGCTGGTTTCTTATGCTGACTTCATGACACTGATGTTCGCGGTGTTTGTGGTGCTGTATTCGTTTGCTATGGCTAAGTCTGTTGATGCTCAGTCCATGATTAAAGGTCTGATGGCATCATTCAGCGAAATGGGCATGGTGTCAGCAGTACCAGGTGTTATTGCACTGCCAGGTCCAGTTGCCAATCTGATGGCTGATGCTTCTTTAGCATCTGCTGCAGCTCAAAAGGGCGAAGTTCAGACTGAGGCCCCTGGTGGCGGCGGTGTTATGGACTTCGGTGTTACTCAGCAGAGCTTAGAAGATGCAGGTGCTATGGAGCAGACTGCAAACTCCGATGAGAACGCTGAGGCTGTAACTCAGGGTAACTTAGAGGCCTCCGAGGTTATTGAGCCAACTCAGGGTACCTTAACTAATGTAACCCCAGACTCTCAGACTGATAAGTCTTCTGGTATGACCGAAGGCGGTAAGCTTGATGAGGTTTCAGAAGGCGGTGTTGGTCCTGCTGAAAGCGAGTTTGAAGGTGAGAACCCATCTGGTCAGCCATTCGATACTCTGATGCGTTCCATCTCTGAGACCATTTCAGAGCAAGGCTTAAGCAATGAAGTGATTGTTGAGCACGATCCAAACTGGATTACCATCAACATTTCTTCAACCATGCTGTTTGCTCCTAACTCTTCATCAATCCTGACACGCTCACGTCCAGTGATCGCTTCTATTGCCAATACGCTCAAGAACGTTAACAACTATATCCGTGTACGCGGTTATACTGATAACTCTTTCGTGCCAAGCGCTATTTACGGCAATAACTGGGAGCTTTCTTCTCGCCGTGCTATTAACGTGCTGCAGGAGCTTGAGGCTAACGGTATTGATCCACAGCGTTTAGCAGCTGAGGCATATGGCCAGTACTCACCGTTCTACTCAAATGCAACCCGCGCTGGTCGTGCACAGAATAGACGTGTAGTAATCGCTATCTCTCGTGAGGCTCTGAAGAATCAGAATCTACAGGTTGTTCCAGGTAGCTCTGAGAACATGATCCCTACACGTAGAGCAGGTAGTGGTGGCTTTAACTTCGAAGCAAACCCTGATGGTTCTGTAAGCTTCAAGGCTGAGCCAATCGATCAAGATGTTGGTGTTATGGAGGAGGAAGCTCCTCCTGCTGAGGGCGATGCAGGTGCCGGCAGAGTAGAGCTGCCAAACTTTGGTTCTCAGAACTAATATACACATTGATCATTAGTTTGATTAAAGGCGCTGTCGCAAGGCAGCGCCTGTTTGTGTTTTTATGGCCGCAAAAATTTGCAAAGCAAAAACACAGACAAAGCCTCATGGCACTCTGGCTGGGGCTTTCATCTCCTCAAGATAGGCCATAGCTTTGACACTCTTTTACAAGAGTTCTCAAACGAGCACTGCAGAATCTACGTGTGCATTAAAAAGCAGTATTCCTTTGAGCACTTTTCTTTGGCAGGTTTTATGACGTTTCTGCCAATCTCAATGCCACATCTGGCACTTTAAGCAAACAAAAGGAGCAATTAAAAATAACTTGCTTGTGCTTTTCTTAAAGCTATTTTGTGATAGTTATGAGTGCATATGGGCACATGAAGTTTTGCGATGCTGTAAAGCTTGAGTTGGATAGAGTTATCTTTTTTGCTTTTAGAGTTGAGAATCACGTCATAAGATACTCACATCGATGATGTATCTTGCTAAAATACATATTTAAGCTTTTACTTGTGTGCAGTGTGTTCTATCAAGCACATTAGTACCTTATGCAGCGTCAATAGACACTTTTGTATGCAGCTTTAGGATATAAGCTTTACCGGTTTCATTTATTTTATCGGGAGTGGGCAGTGTTAGTATGGGCCGTTGCAAGCCAGAAAGGCGGTGTGGGTAAGACCACAACAGTCGCCTCAATTGCTGGCTGGTTACAAAAAGAAAACCTCCGCGTATTGGTGGTCGACACAGATCCGCATGCTTCTCTTACCTCATATTTAGGTATAGATGACGAAAGGATCGATCAAAACAATCTGTTCGACTTATACGCAATGAAGACCCCAACTCGTGAGGGTATCTTGCGCTGTATTACCAAGACCGCTCATGAGGGCTTAGATCTGATCTCAGCCTCTATGACCTTAGCTACCATTGACCGTCATTTATCCGGTCGTCAGGGTGTAGGTCGTATTTTATCTCGCTCTTTAAGCCTCATCGAAGATTGCTACGATGTAGTCCTCATCGACTGTCCTCCTGTCTTAGGCGCTCTGATGGTTAATGCTTTAGTAGCCGCAACTACTATTATTGTTCCAACCCAAACCGAGTTCTTAGCTCTTAAGGGCCTTGAGGGTATGGTGCGTACCTTTACTGTGATGCAGCGTGCTAACAAGAGCGTACATTTTGATTACATCATCATCCCAACCATGTATGACCGTCGCACCAAGGCCTCAGTACAGAGCCTTAGCTATTTAAAGACTCACTATCGCGATCATATTTGGCGTGGCAGTATTCCGATTGATATCTCCTTTAGAGAGTCATCTGCACGTAGATTACCTCTGCCACTTATGGATGATTCCCGTCAGGGTTCTGTTGCCTACCGTAACTTACTCAAATCTCTCATCGAGAGCGAGTTAGAGCGTCATCCTGATCGTGTATCAGAAAATCTCAAGGATGTAGGCGACGCCATTAAGCTTGAGATGATCTAGCTTAAAGGTACAGTTTTAAGGTGTTTGACTGCCACATAAGTTAACAAACTTAATAGTGCAGCTTGCATCAGTAAGAAAAGCAAAAGATATAAACGATTTCATAGTTTTACTCTTGCGCATCAAGCGCATATGAAGTCAATAGAGCACTAGTAATCTACAAATAGACAGCTAAATATGCCTAAATTTACGTTACTTGCCACTCTCAGTAGCGTGGATAGTTAAGAGCTCAGAGTTGTAGTTAGATTACAGTTGATCATTAAATGCTTTTTTCTTACTAAAAGAATTATGAGTTTTGCTCATGCAGTGCATGAGGCTACGCAGAGCAAGCTTAAAGACAATTACATTTGGCAAACCTGCAGTTAGTGAAAGTGCAGGTTTGTATTAAGACTGATGATCTTTAAATTGCCAAGATTAAGGTCAGGTCTTTTAGTAGGCACGCTAATAAGCTGCTCAAGGAGAATTTGTAATGGCTCCAAGTCATCACGACCGTGAAGAGGAAACTCTCATTGCCTACTTCCAGCAAATGCTTGCTGAAGTAGATGATGAGGAGTTTGACGGTGAGCTCCAAGAACAAGGGGACATGCAGGCTGCACCTGCCGACGAATCCTCCTACTCAAAAGAAGCCAATGAAAGTGTACTTACGAGTGCCAATGCCGCTATTGACGCTAACCATGCAGCTTTAGCATCAACTGGCGCTTCAAGCACTATTGTGAGTGCTCAAGGTGAAGTATCCTCTAAGACTATTGCAGACAGCGACTCATTAACAGTCAGCGCTACTAACGCTGCAGTTGTTACTCAGAGTGTTGTCTCTAAGGGGCTTAATGAGCAGTCTGCACCTCTTAAGACAGAGCCTTCTAACTTAGAAAGTGCCAAGGCTTCAACTGAGGGTATCGTTATTTCTTCAGCTGCTGATGAGACTGTATCTGCAACCCAAGCTCAAGAGCAAGAAGTTGCTACAGGTTCATCAGTCGATCGTGCCTATGATGCGATCTCTAAAGAGCCATTCATCTCTATTGATGAAGAAGAGCCAAGCACTAGCGAGTTTGTGCAAATCGGCATTCAGCCAAAGGCTGTTACCAGCAGCGTAACGACCTCTTCTTCAACAGCAGATGTTCAGACTCAAACAGTTGTTACCACCACACCTGATAGCACTGAGGTTATTCATACCCATACTACCGATGACGCGATCGTTATCGAGAAGGTGGTCTCTGGTACTAGTGTTGAAGATGCAGAGCATGTTGCTGATGATAAGGAAGCACAGAGCTCAGAGTCATCAACTACATCATCTGATAGCATTGCACAGCCAAGCGTAGCACAAAGCTCCGCTCAGGAAGATGCTGAGCAAAGCGCATCTGAAAGTGGCAAGGATAGCGCATCTGAAAGCGCCAATGAGATCCCTGTTGATGCTGAGAGCGCAGCTGATGCAGCCATGATTTCTGCAGCCGAGCAGGCTGATAAGGACAAGGCAGATGCTGTCGCTGCTGAGAGCGCTGCTGATGCAGCCATGATCGCCGCAGCCGAGCAATCTGAAAAGGACAAGGCAGATACTGTTGATGCCGAGAGCGCTGCTGATGCTGCCATGATCGCTGCAGCCGAGCAATCTGAAAAGGACAAGGCAGATGCTGCCGCTGCTGAAAGCGCAGCCGATGCAGCCATGATCGCCGCAGCTGAGCAGTCTGATAAGGACAAGGCAGATGCTGCTGCAGCCGAGAGCGCTGCTGATGCTGCCATGATCGCTGCAGCTGAGCAGTCTGATAAGGACAAGGCAGATGCTGCAGCAGCCGAGAGCGCAGCCGATGCAGCCATGATCGCTGCAGCTGAGCAGTCTGATAAGGACAAGGCAGATGCTGCCGCTGCTGAAAGCGCAGCCGATGCAGCCATGATCGCTGCAGCTGAGCAGTCTGATAAGGACAAGGCCGATGCTGCTGCAGCCGAGAGCGCTGCCGATGCTGCCATGATCGCCGCAGCCGAGCAGGCTGATAAGGACAAGGCAGATGCTGCTGCAGCCGAGAGTGCTGCCGATGCTGCCATGATTGCCGCAGCTGAGCAGTCTGATAAGGACAAGGCTGATGCTGCCGCTGCTGAAAGCGCAGCCGATGCAGCCATGATCGCTGCTGCACAAAGTTCTGCTGACGAAGAGAGTTCTTCATCAGTGTCTTCAGCTGTAAGCTATGAGCCACAGCTGCAGACCGCAACTAAGACTGAAACTGCTAAAGAGCTTGAGTTTGCCGATCCAGGTGATAGCGAAAGCCTGCAGCGTCTGCTTAATACCATTGTTCCTCAGACTGCTACTGAGACTAAGGTTGCAGAGCCTGAGGTTAAGGTTGAGACCAAGGTTGCAAAGCCTGAGGTTAAGGTTGAGACCAAGGTTGCAGAGCCTGAGGTTAAGGTTGAGACTAAGGTTTCTGAGCCTGAGGTCAAGGTTGAGACTAAGGTTGCAGAGCCTGAGGTCAAGGTTGAGCAAGTTCAGAAGATTGAGCAGGTTACCAAGGCTCCTCCTCAGACTGCTGAACAGCGTATGGCTGATAAGCTGCACGCTATTAACAAGGATTGGAAGAACGTTGATCTTGGCGAGCAATTCCAGGTACTGTTCTTCTTAGTTCAGGGCGTACGCTTTGCTGTGCCTCTTATCGACCTTGGTGGTATCTTCGAGTGCGATAAGATTACCAACCTCTTTGGTAAGCCTTCATGGTTCATGGGTATTACTGATGTTCGTGGCGATAAGATTAATATCGTTGATACCTTACGTTGGGTTAAGCCAGATATTAAGCAAAGCCCAGAGAAGTACCCTTACTTAATCTCCTTAGGCATGTCTCCATGGTCTATTGGTTGTGACGTCTTAGAGGGTAACCGTACTTTAACTAGCTCTCAGATCAAGTGGCGTGAGATTCCTGGTAACCGTCCATGGCTTGCTGGTATCGTAACTGCCGAGAAGTGCGCCTTACTGCATGTTAAGGCTTTAATCGCTTTATTTGAGGCCGGTGCAGATATCGAAGACTTAGTGCGTAATATCAGCGAAGAAAAAGGTGACAATGGCACTAAAGGCACTAAGAACGCCTAGTTCTTATAGGCACTGATACAAAAGAATATGATTGCCAAGGGCCGCATTAGCGGCCCTTGCTGCCTTATGTCCTTTAAGTGATTTCCGTCAGGGAGAAATCGCTTAGCGGGTGTTATCGCAGAAATTCCCACGGAACCCCGTTTAGTTAAATAAAATATTTAGCTAAACACAAGTGTGTGTAAAAGAGATTATCAAAAAAAACCGGCTTATAGCCGGTTTATCCTTAGACATTTAACTAACGACTTAATTTCTTCTTTTTCATTCTGGCCTGCTCAATCTCTGTCCCAGCGACTTTTTTAAACCAATCAGGCAAATCATTAGAAATGAACTTTGTTTTATCTTGTTCTGTGCGGAAAAGTAATCGCCGTCTGTTATAACTGTTATCAAATACCCATACCCGGTCAGCCACGGCCATAGCTTTAGGTAGGTTGGTTACAGAACGCTCGTATCGTCTGAAAAGATCATCAACAGGCACATTATGACCACCAAGGCTTACACGCTGGTTAACGCGAGCTACTGACATTCCTACATCTTTTACCCCCATATAGATTAAATTAATTTTGTAACCTGCAGTCGCAGCAAGCTGCATTAACTTAATCTCCCCCATTCCTGTGAGTGTCGTTTATACAGCGAAAGTACATCTATTTTTGAGATTTTCCGTGCGCAGAAAAAGTGCCTGCTCTCCTGCCTTTCGATTGCTTATACCTTGTTCCCGCGCAATATCATCAGGGTTAACAACCTCTATTTTACCAAGGATATGTCGCTTAACTAGGGTAGATTTTCCTGCACCATTAGGCCCTGCAATAACCTAGAGTTGAGGACGCATCAGGGCTTAACCTCAACTACTTTTTCTGTACCAGTCATGAAACTCACCAGTTCCTTACGACCATCTGGATATTCTTTTATAACACACCCTTCTGGTGTATTTCGTTCAGCGTAATAAATAGGTACGCCACTAAGAAGATTAGCACGGGCTTCTTCACCTGCATCATATCCAAGTTGTCTATCAAAAACGGTAAAAAATCGTGCTTCATCAGAAGGTGTCATTTCGGCCAGATGAGATAGATCCATACTCATATTCAACCCTCTATAATTTACAATTAGAAATTAACTGACATTATACAATCAGAAATGCCAACGCATTCATTCTATCTATGACACTTTGGGTTTCCATGTTGCCATAATGTAAGTGAGAGTAGCCAGTACAAGGAAACTCCACACATCCTGAATCGTATATCGTAACGATTTTTACAATAGTGCCAATATTTTTAGCAAACACCGGATGATGCACACTCACGATTTCACATCGAGCACCAACGTAAAATTCTTTATAACGCTGAACAGTAATCATCCGCTCGCGGTCTTTACTGTCCATGGCATTTTAGCGGCCATTGCCGTCTTAGTCCACTTAGCGGACTTTACTGTCCATGGCCATTTAGCGGCCCTTGCTGTCTTAGGTCATTTGGCGTACTTTACTGTCCATGGTAGATATATTTTTGGTATGTTATTGGTGCAGTTGTACTGAAATGTTTTACAAAAGCAGCACATAGCTAAATTGCTTGTTCGCTTATTGATTAGTCGAGTTTGCCTTTATGATCACTCGTTGGGCATGTTGGAACTAGGTTTTTGTCAAAAAGCTTGTTGCAATCGGCACTTTAGGCGCACTTGTATTCAATATTTTGCCTTTGATCATGTAAGCAAACGATTTTCTAGGCTATAATCATGAGGATAGCACTATACATGACTTACACAAAGTGTGAGTTATTTTGACGGTGCTATGAGCAATACATAAGGCGCAGGTGATTGTTTTTAATTGCCATGCAGCTTATATATACCGCCTATAAACTAAAATAGTGGCTCAAAATGCGACTTAAGACTTGATGATAAGTCTATTAGTCACATCAAGGTCAATCTAGTGTAGTTTAGGCATGAATTGAGCACGTTCGTGCAATCAGCGTAGACCGATAAGGGTATACTGAACTTATAGACAGAGCAGCTTAAGCATTAAGTGTTACTTTTGTGTAACAGCTTGTTTTGCTATCATGCTGCTAGCATTGTTATGCTACTGTCATAAGGCAGTACTCCTGCTTTGATCATCAGAGCATAAGGATGCATTAGGTTTAATACCTTTAGCTTGTCGGGGATTCTCCAACATAATGTTGTAGAGTTGGAGATTGAGTTCAGAGGACTTTATACAAATGGCTAATGAAGAGACAACTTCAACCTCAATTTACGATCCAGATAGCAGCCAGGGTGAGGTTTTACGTTGGGTAACTTTCCAGCTCGACCGTGAAATGTACGGTGTTAACGTAATGCAGGTTCGTGAAGTATTACGTTACTCTGACATCGCTCCAGTTCCTGGTGCACCAGCTTACGTATTAGGTATTATCAACCTGCGTGGTAACGTAGTATCTGTTATTGATACCCGTATGCGTTTCGGTCTGCCACCATCAGAGATTACTGATAACACCCGTATCATGATCATCGAGTCTGAGCGTCAGGTTGTTGGTATTTTAGTTGACTCTGTTGCTGAAGTAGTTGACCTCAACACTAATGAGATCGACGATACCCCTAACGTAGGTACCGAAGAGAGCGCTAAGTTCATTTGCGGTGTTTGCAATCGTGAAGATGATCTGCTCATCCTCATCGACCTGTACAAGCTTCTTACTGAAGAAGAGTGGCAGGACATCGCCAACATTTCAAACTAATGTTAAGGCAGCGTAAGCTGCGTTGCATGAGTTTACAGAGGCCTCGCATTGCGAGGCTTTTGTTTTTCTAAGGCAAGTAAAATCAAACTTACAACAGGTCATAATCTGTTTGTTCAAATGCGCAAATTGTGACAGTTAAACATACGTTAGATGTAGCCTTAAAGCTGTGCCTTTTAGATAACGTGATATAATTTGCCTCTCAGAATTTCACTAGAAGTGGCGTGCCTAAAGTGATCTGACATCATTATGGTGTTAGATGGTGATGTGCGCCCGTAATATGTAGCTTGACCATAGCCATTTTGCTTTGCTTGTAATAACAATTGCGTCTTATCGTGCAATTATCAACTTTTTTA